>JANXME010000030.1 GCA_025354785.1 Actinomycetes bacterium
GAATCGTCAATACGGGAATCGCAACCAACAGCAGCCCTGAAAGTTTAGCATTGGTTCGGACGGCCAAAATTATGGCTCCCATCCCAGTTACTGGCGATTCTAATTTGGTCGTTATTGCGAAGGGTAGTCCCACTCTTTCGAGTCATGCAATTGAAAATTGATAGAATAAATTTGGTTTTAAGAGAACAAATTTCCGGTGTGCGAGTAATTCGCGCTTTTGTTAGAACACCTTACGAGGAATTGAAATTCTCACAAGCAAGCGGCGAATTGATGGATACAACCCTCAAAGTAACCCGCACCTTCGCAATTATGTTTCCGTCGTTAATGCTAATTCTCAATTTATCCAGTGTTGCAGTTATCTGGTTTGGCGGAAAATTGGTGGATACGGGGCAAATGCCCATTGGTAACCTGACTGCTTTCTTGGCCTACATTATGCAAATTCTCTCTAGCGTCATGATGGCGGTCATGATGTCGCTGATGATTCCACGCGCGGCTGCCAGCGCGGATCGCATAAAGGAAGTTCTCATGATTCAAACTTCCGTTGTTGAAAGTTTGACGCCAAGCGCCCCCGCAGAACGCAACGGCAGAGTTGAATTTGTGGGAGTGGGATTTCGATATCCCGGAGCTGAGCAATCAGTTCTTTCCAATATATCCTTCGTTGCCGAGCCAGGCAAAATTACTGCTTTCGTTGGCAGCACTGGAAGCGGCAAGAGTACGTTACTCAATCTGATACCCAGATTTATCGATGTTACATCTGGAAGCGTGCTACTTGATGGATTGGATGTTCGTGAACAGGCCTTGGAAGATTTATGGCAGCAAATCGGATGGGTGCCGCAGCGGGCATTTCTCTTTGGAGGGACAGTAGCTGAGAATCTGCGCTTTGGCGCTCTAGATGCCACCGAGGATGCTCTATGGGAAGCGCTGGACGTGGCTCAGGCTAAGGATTTTGTAATGGAGCTACCGGAGAAATTGAACTCTCCTGTTTCGCAGGGTGGAGCAAATTTTTCAGGTGGCCAGAAACAACGCCTCTCGATCGCGCGGGCGATAGTTAGAAATCCCCACATCTATCTCTTGGATGATAGTTTTTCCGCGCTTGATTTTGCGACTGATGTGAAGTTGCGATCTGCTCTCTTTCATCGAAGCAAATCTGCGACTGTGTTTGTGGTAGCCCAGCGAGTCAGCACTGTGTTGCAGGCAGACCAGATAATCGTGCTAGAACAAGGTGAAGTCGTTGGTAGCGGGACTCACCATGAACTAATGGCGAATTGTAAAACCTACAAGGAAATTGTTCTTTCGCAACTTAGCCCCGAGGAAGCCGCATGAGTTCGCGTGAGACACCCGTCTCCACTGCGCGCCAGCACACGCCGATAATGCGCGGTCCCATGGGCGCGATGTTTGGAACCCCGCCCGCAAAATCGAAAGATTTTAAAGGATCTCTCAAACGTTTATTGTCCGAACTTGGTGCCGAAAGAAAGACTTTAGCGACAGTTATGGTGCTCATAAGTACCAGCGTCATCCTTGGAGCCTTCGGACCAAAGATTCTGGGCCGAGCCACGAATTATGTGTTTTATGGATTTCTGGGCAAACGAATGTCTCCTGGGATTTCAAAAAGTGAAGCCATAAATCGATTGCAGTCTCAAGGTCAAGACCGCCTTGCGGCAATGATCGGTAAGAGCTCGGTTATTCCAGGAGTTGGGATTAATTTTGAGGCTGTTAGCAAACTCCTCCTATTAGCAATTGTGCTCTACCTGTTTTCTTCTCTTTTTATGTGGGTACAGGGCTATCTCATGGCCGGAGTGACTCAGAGAACTGTCTATCGACTCAGGCGGCTGGCAGAGGAGAAAATCGGTCGATTGCCATTGAGGTATTTTGACACTCAATCGCGGGGAGACTTATTGAGCAGAGTCACAAACGACATTGATAATATTTCTAACTCTTTGCAGCAGGGGCTATCACAAATTCTCAACTCGATTCTTACCGTGGCTTCAGTGTTGGCCATGATGATCTGGATTAGCCCAGTACTTGCTATCGTGTCATTGATAGCGATCCCTCTGAGCGCTTTCTTTTCGGTTCGAATAGGCAAACGCTCTCAGCGAGAATTTATTGCTCAGTGGGATTGGACAGGGAAATTGAATGGGCATGTTGAAGAAATGCACACTGGTCATTCCCTTATTAAAGTCTTTGGGCGGCGAGATCGTGCAATCTCAGAATTTTCCTCCTTAAATGAAAGGCTATACGAGTCAAGTTTCCGGGCCCAATTTATCTCTGGCCTGATTCAGCCAACAACGCTATTAATCTCCAACCTAATTTATGTGGCAATTGCGGTATTAGGAGGATATCGGGTGGCAACGGGCGCCATGACATTAGGTGATGTCCAGGCATTTATTCAATACTCACGACAATTTGGTATGCCTCTGGCACAAATTGCTGGATTAATCAATACCGTTCAGTCAGGCGCGGCATCGGCGGAGAGGCTCTTCCAACTCCTGGACGCACAAGAAGAAGAACCAGATTTGGCCAACTCTATAACTGTGAATCGAGCGCGGGGAGATATTGTATTTAAAGATGTTTTCTTTAAATACAACCCGGACCAACCGTTGATCGAGGATTTTTCTCTAAAAGTTAGCGCTGGTCAAACGGTAGCGATTGTCGGTCCAACCGGTGCGGGAAAAACAACGATAGTAAATCTACTCATGCGGTTTTATGAGATAGATAAAGGATCTATAACATTGGACGGCACAGATATTAGAGAGTTGTCTCGAGATAATTTGCGAAAGCAATTTGGAATGGTGTTGCAAGATACATGGCTTTTCACCGGAACTATGTCGGAAAATATTGCTTTTGGTGAGATAGATCCCGATGCGCAATCAGTGGCTCGTGCTGCTAAGGCAGCAAATATTGATCACTTTCTTAGATCTTTGCCTGGTGGTTATGGTTCCATGTTGACAGATGATAATTCCACCGTATCTGCAGGTGAGCGCCAATTAATTACTATTGCTCGCGCGTTTTTTGCCGATCCGGCAATCTTAATTTTGGACGAGGCAACCAGTTCTGTCGATACTCGTACGGAAGTATTGGTTCAAGAGGCGATGTCAAAGCTACGAGCCGGGCGAACGAGCTTCGTTATCGCTCACAGGCTCTCAACCATTCGTGGGGCTGATTCAATTTTGGTGATGGAAAATGGCCACTTAGTCGAACAGGGCAACCATATTGATTTGATGGCGCGAAAGGGGCGTTACTTCGAACTTTACGCTAGCCAATTTTCGCAAGCGCTGAACTAATGGCCGCTGTATGTTCCGGGGATGAGCCACAGCAAGAGCCAATAATGTTCACGCCGATTCGGTGCATATCCTGCGCAAAAAGTGCCATTTCAGCCGGCGTACCTTGATATTCAAATTCACTGCCGACCAGTATTGGTAATCCTGCATTTGACTGAGCAATGATAAAAATGCCTTCTGGCCGAGCTTCCACCATTTGAGCAGCAATTGTTCGCATTTCGTCCATGCCTCGTCCACAATTTGCTCCGATAATCTTCACCCCAAGTCCAGCGAGCACGGCAACTGCTTGGGCAGGTTTTACCCCCATCATGGTGCGAAGATTTGTATCAAAGCTCATCGTGGCAATGATTGGCATACCCGGAGCTGACAATTGCGCTGCATTGACGGCTGCCTCAATTTCGCTTAGGTCGCTCATGGTTTCAATTAAGATTGCATCGACACCGCCGGCAACTAAGGCCAGGATCTGTTCGGAAAAAAGCGCAACTGCACTTTCTTGTGTCAACGTTCCCATTGGTTCCATTAAGTCGCCTGATGGTCCAATATCTCCCATTACAAAAGTGCCGGGGTGGCGGTCTGCGACCCGTCGCGCGATTTGGGCTCCTGCCTTATTCAACTCAAATAATCTGGCTTCCAATCCGTGCATTGCCAATCGTCCGCGCGTTCCACCGAAAGTGTTGGTCGTGATAAATCGCGCTCCAGCGCTGGCGTATTCTTCAAGTACCGCTTCAATTTCTTCGGGTCTTTCAACGTTCCAAAGTTCGGGAGCACCTCCGTCGACCAAACCGCGCTCTTGCAGCATCGTTCCCATTGCCCCGTCTGAGACAAGTGTGTGCTTCTCTAAAGCGCCGTAGATCGAGGACATATTTCCCTTTGCTTGGAATTTCTGTTCAAAAAATTTCTAACTACTTTGCCAGAATATAACGACCTGCTTCGCGCATGGCGAAGCCGATCTCATCACTGTTAAATTCGCGTGTTCCAAAAGTTTTGACTGAACTAAGAGAATCTGGGTGAACTTCTACAGTCACCTTTTCCATACCGGCTAAGGTCAACAAGTTCTTAGTTATGGATTGAGCGCAGTGGTCGCAAGTTAATCCAGTTACTTGCCAACTTTGTTCCGACATTTTTCTTCACCTTTCTAAAGCCCTAAATTTTACTTAGATTCAAATGGTACTGGCGTGGCCCGCCATCGCCCTATTTAGCTACGACCCGAAAAGTTTGTAGCGTGGAATCGCTGGCATATGCGATTCGGACCCCTTGTTTTTGGGCGGCTTGCAACCCCTTTACGATCTCAGCGGTTATTACCTCTCCCGGAGCTAACACCGCAACGCCAGGGGGATATGGTGCGATTAAGTCCGAACTTATGCGGCCAATCGCCGTATTGGCGTTCACAATCTCTGTATTGGCAAAAAATGCTTCTCGCATGGACATCCCGCGCTGCGCCACGATCGACCAACTTAGAGCGGTTCCGCTGGCACGCGGCGGGCCGGCAATTTTTCGTAAAATGGGAACGAGAGCGCTTAAAAGTGCAGCAAAAGACTTCTGATCATCTGCCAATGTTACAAGGAATACCACTGTGTCGTGATCGGCCATCTCGACCCGTACCCCGGCTGCCTGTAGTGCATTCTCGATCTCAATTCCGTTAGCCCCCAACCTGTTTGCGCGCAAGACCAGTTTTGAGGGATCAAAGCGTCCGACGAGAAAATCTTCGGGTTTTAAAAGTACTTCTGGTCCAAACTCTGAAGTTATCGAGAATCGAAAATGTTCAATATTCTCGAGTAAGTTACTCAGCAATTGCGGGCCACGATTTTCAAGGAGCGCTCGTACTGCGTCAATCGAAGCAAGCGGTGCACCAGCTGGAGAAGTCGTATGTGTAGATTCGAAGGCCTGTTCCAACTTTGCACGATCTAGCCGTTGCAGGTTGGCTACTGCAAGTGCCGAGGCGCTGTAACCAGGGAGCGCTTTGTGAATGCTAGTTGCAAACGCATCTGCACCAATTTGCATTGGATGAGGTGGCAGTGACGGATGAAATCCAAAGTGACCACCCCAGGCAGCATCTATTACTACGGGGATGCCAACTTTATGCGCCCGTTCAATTAAAATTGGTAGATCCGATAAAGTCCCAAGATATCCAGGTTCGGTTAGCAATATCGCGATTGGGTTTTGCTCCAGCGCCCTTTCTAATTCTTTGAGTGGAACCCCCGTGGGAACGCCCGTCAACTCATCAATTTCTGGTGAGAGCCAGATGGGTTCTAGCCCTGCCAGCACCAAGGCGGTAAGTAGAGAGCGATGCGAATTGCGGCTTATCCCAACTTTGTCGCCGGGTTGGCCGAGGGCGAATACCAGAGCTTGATTGGCGTGAGTGGAGCCACCAGTTGAGAATCGCGCCCAATCCCCCTGCCATAATTTGGCGGCAAGCTTTTCGGACTTCTGCAGTACCCCCTTGCTCAATTTTATTTCATCCAGGCCACCGAAAAGCGGAACATCAGTATCCACGACCCTGCCAAGATCAATATCTAGAAGGCTGGCTCGTTGCTTATGTCCTGGGATGGTAAAAGGATGCGGAGAGGATTCCAGATAACTTAGGTAGGCGTCTAGTAGGGGAGCGCTAGCCCGCAACCTGGGAGAATTCACTGTCGTATTCTTTACCAATAGCAACTCAGATGCTAACTAACTCTGAAGTGGTCGCTCATTTGCCTTGTAACTTGGATGTAATAGGCTCAATTATGCTCAAAAAGTACATTGCGATTTTTGCACTTATTTGCGCGATCTCTTTGCCCGCAGCCACGGCCACCGCGGCGGTAGTGGGGATTGGGGCGCCTTGTTCCAAAGCGGGGCTAAAGTCTGCCCAGTTGATCTGTGTACTTAGTGGCGGAAAACTAACCTGGCAGAGCGCCAAAAAGGTTCAAAGAATCTCTTTTACCAAACCTACAGGCCTGACAGTTCTAGATAAAACGGTCCCATTAGTTTATTCAGCAAGCTCCAAATTGAAAATAAGTGTTGTTTCTTCTACGCCTGGAATTTGCACTTTAGCTAAATCCGCTCTTCTACTAACGGGAACCGCTGGAAACTGTAAATTAACTCTGAGTCAAAGTGGTAACTCTCAATATCAAGCAGCTCCACCGGTGAAAGTTGAATTCGTAATTTCGGGACTCAATATTATCAATTTTGAATTACCAGGCGCTTGGCAATTAAAACAAGGTGTCTTGCAAATTTCGGGTACAAGTACTGCCAATTTAACGGTTGTTTTCACAAGCCTTACGCCAACGGTATGTTCAGTTGAACTAGCTACTCTGA
>JANXME010000098.1 GCA_025354785.1 Actinomycetes bacterium
TCACGATTTTCAGTCGCGCGCTCGTACCAACTGAGCTACCGAGCCTAGAAAAAGTTCAACACCGGCCACCCGAAAGTGTTTAGCGCCAAACTTTTGCGACCCAGACGAGACTTGAACTCGCGACCTCCGCCGTGACAGGGCGGCGCGCTAACCAACTGCGCTACTGGGCCTTACCGAGGTTACCGATCGATTGCTCGATCTTTCGTTTCCTCAGAGCCAACGTTAACCGAAATGGAAAACCGCTAACTCCTTCGTGCCCCCAACGGGATTCGAACCCGTGTTACCGCCGTGAAAGGGCGATGTCCTAGGCCCCTAGACGATGGGGACGTTTGAGGCTCGTGAATCGTACCCGTATTAATCACCCGCGTAAAACTGGAGGAATTTAGGGCGCTCGTCCCCGATTTCTGCACTCTTTAAAGCAGAGACCACTGAACTGAGATAGAGACTGTCACATCTTGAAGGCCCAAATCAATTTGAGTGGAGCCGCCAGAATCCTTTGCTGCGGCGTAAATTGGAGGGTAGGTAACTGGTGATGAGTTTTCAATCAAGTAATTAACTTTCCCAAGTTTTACGCCTAGTAGCGTTGTGTATGACGAAGCTTTTATCTTCGCATTCTTTACCGCCAAAGATCGAGCGGCAATTGTCGCTTTGCTGGAATCGAGCACGTATGGAGTTACACCGTTTAACAGTAAATTATCGCCTCCAGCGGTCACGATCAAGTCAACGATTGATCCAGCAGTGTTCGCTTTATGAATAACGATTACGAAGCTTTGACTGGCTCGGTAGCCAATAAGGACTTGCCCTTTATCTTGGGTGTAACTGTATTCCGGATAAACGCTCACGCTCTGCGAAGCGATATCTTTGCTGGCAACAGCATTGGCAAGCAAAATTGCACGCACCGCCGCCGCTGTTGAAGCCGTCGTTGAAAGCGCTTCTTTGGATGTTGCAGCGACACTCGTGGCTGTCGCGTTGATCCGGACCGCGTCGGGGGCGACCTTAATTGTTCCTTCGGCTGAAATTGTTATGTATCTAGATGGACCGGCGGCCATGCTTGCCGGAGCCAGAGCGACTCCACCAAGTAGGGAAAGAGCAATGGCTAATACCGCAACGCGTTTGACAAAATTTCCATTCATAAGCGCATTCTCTCGAACAAGAGAAAGAAATGCCAGTTCCGATGCTGTGTAGCATCTATGAAAGCGCTCATAATTCCATGAAAGCCCTTGATAGGGTTGGCGCATGGCTCATGTCGCAGTTACCGGAGGCGCCGGTTTTATTGGCTCTAATTTGGTTTCTGCCTTGGCCAAAAAGGGCCACCACATAACAATCGTCGATGATCTCTCCACTGGTTTGGCATCCAATGTTGATCCCAATATTGCCGAGTTTCATCACATCTCACTTGTAGATCCAATTCCGCTGGCCTTAGCGCTGGAAAACGCGGAGGTTATCTTCCATCTAGGTGCGAGAGGATCTGTGCCGCGCTCGCTTAAAAATCCAGTTGCTACACATGAAGTAAACGCAACCGGCACGCTCAATGTATTGGAAATCGCCAGGCGCACCGGGGCGCATGTTTTTTTTAGTTCCTCTTCATCGGTTTATGGAAGAAATGGCGCTTTGCCAAAGGATGAAAGGATGTGGATGGCGCCAATGACGCCATACGCGGCGAGCAAACTTTCCGCGGAGAGCTATATGCAGGCTTATGGCTCGGCTTACGAAGTACCTATTACATTGCTGCGTTTCTTTAATGTCTTTGGTCCGCGACAGCGTCCGGATCACGAATATGCAGCAGTGATTCCAAAGTGGATTTGGAAAGCAATGCAAGGCGAACCTATCGAGGTCTACGGAGATGGTTCGCAGTCTCGAGATTTCACCTATATACAGACTGTATTGAGCGTTTGTCTAGATGCGATGGAACGAAAGGTGACCCACGAGGGCGCCATTAACCTAGCTTTCGGAAATCGCATCACTTTAATCGAAACCATTGACATGCTACGTAAGCACTTTCCAGACTTGCGAGTAAATTTTCTCCCTGTTCGAGCAGGTGATGTAAAAGAGTCGCAGAATAATCCAGTTCTCTTAAAGGAATTATTTCCGACTGTCATACCGACCGACTTTGAAATCGCTCTTGGCGAAACGGTGGACTGGCTTAAAGAGTATGGGCAAAGCGTCGCCAACGGCCCATCGGTTTCCGATTAAGACAAAATTGATTATGTTCTATATTTTGGTCAAATCCCGTTAGGACCGACCACTGTGTAGTTCGCGATAAAGGTCTTGATGGTCTTTTACCAATCTTGCGACCCCATAACGGGCCATTGTGTAGTCGTGGGCGGTTTCTCCCAGGCTTCTTCGCAGTTGCGGGTTGTCGACTAGCCGTGAGATAGCAGATCGAAGCGCCGTTACTGAAGAGTCCACAACAAAACCTGTTTCGCCATCTTCAACGATTTCAGGGACCGAGCCCACCCGGGTCGACACAACGGGGATATGGGCCATTCCAGCTTGAATTAGAGAAAGCGGAGTGCCTTCATTATCGCTAGTCAAAATTACTATGTCGCTTGCAGCAAGAACGGTTTCAATATCGGAGCGCCAACCTAAAAATGTAACTGGAAGTGCTTCGTCTCGAGCCCGGTCTCTACATTCTTGTAAGAGTTTCCCATCCCCCGCGACTATAAAATGAATCGGAATATCGTGCCTCTTTGCGTCAGCGACCACATCCAGGAAACGATCGGGGCGCTTGATTTGGGTGATGCGACCAATAAAGGCGCAATAGATTTTTTTCTCGTCTAAACCCAATTCGTCACAAGCGACGGTGCGCGAGGGCAAGGTCCGCAATTCCAAACCTGGTGACATCACCGAAAACTTCTTCTTGTTTCCAATACCGGCCCGCAGTAGATCGATCATTGTTTGCTCGCCCACCGCGAGGAGTCGATGAGTGAAATATGCCAAAAACTTCTCTATCAATATCACGATTCTGGTTTTGAAAACGCCAAAGTATCCATGTAGCAAGTGTCCGTGAAAGGTGTGAACCCGAATTGACCGGTGGCCAGAAATTAGCGATGCGATCCTTCCAACTACACCGGCCTTTGCGGTATGGGTATGTATGACATCGGGTTTGAAAGCACGGATTTCCCTAACGATTTTTAAGAAGGCTCTTAGATCTGCCGATGGGGAGATCGAACGTCCGAGGCCATCTATTCGTGTGACTGCAACATCGGGGGCGACAGTTTCTAAGTAATCGGATTCATCTTCATCGCAAAACCCTGTTAGTAACCTTTGTTCAAAAGCGCTTACGTCAAAACCACGCATCAAGCCGGTGACTTGTACCGCAGGGCCACCAACATTCATTCTGGCTATAATTCGCATGACCCGAATCCGTGGCTGGTTCTTCATACGAGTATCTTGGCGTAAAGATTGGAAGGCGATGAGATGACGCCCCTTCCACCTTCCCAATTCATCTCTGATTGCTCGGCAGATTCCCTTGGCTTAGCGGCGTTGCGCCTTAAAGCTGGTTTCCTTGTGGCCTTTCCTACAGAAACTGTTTATGGGTTAGGTGCGGACGCCACAAGTGCCGCGGCAGTTGGACGCATTTATGAGGTCAAAGGCCGCCCAAGTGATCATCCCCTTATAGTCCATATCGCTTCGATGGCTGACATTGAAATGTGGGCCAGGGAGATTCCGATTTATGCGATTAAGTTAGCGCGCGATTTTTGGCCGGGACCGTTGACGTTAGTTCTGCATCGCAGCGATATCGCGAAAGATTTTATTACCGGCGGACAAAGCAGCGTCGGGCTAAGAGTGCCCGCACATTCAATCGCGCTTGGATTGCTTAACGAATTTCGCAAAATAGGGGGTCTGGGCATTGCGGCGCCGAGCGCAAATAGATTTGGACAGGTATCACCGACCAGTGCTCTCGCTGTCGAGGAGGAAATTGGTAGTTACCTAACGCCCAATGACTTGGTGCTGGATGGCGGAACAGCGTTGGTCGGCCTTGAATCCACGATTATTGATTGCACTGGAAAGAATCCGCGGATATTACGACCTGGCGCGATTACTCAAAGAATGATTGCAGAAAGTACCGGACTTTCGTTGGAAGAATCTACGAGAGATGAAGATATTGATATTAGAGTTTCTGGTTCAATGGAGAGTCATTACTCCCCAAAAGCAAAAGTGATTTTAGGAGCAATTGCCGAATCTGGTGAAGGCTTTATTGCGCTGGCTTCAATAAAGACACCGGTGGGTGCAATTCGTTTAGCCGCCCCTGCAAATATAGAAGAGTATGCACGGTTTCTTTACGCCGCTCTTAGGGAAGCCGATTTACAAGGGCTGGCTCGAATAGCGGTCCTAGCCCCGGAAGGAGAGGGACTGGCCGTTGCTATCCGGGATCGATTGCGACGTTCTGCCGGTGGAATCTAATAGCTATAAAAGCGGCTAGGATTTGCCGCGAGCATCGTTCAACTTGATGCTGGGGCCTCTAGCTCAGTCGGTAGAGCAACGGACTTTTAATCCGTGGGTCGACGGTTCGAGCCCGTCGGGGCCCACTTTCAAGTATTTTGGGATTTTCCGAATTTCCAAGAAGTAATTTGATGAACGAAAACTCCAGCAACCAACCCCCAAAATTGCGCGCCGAGCTGCCACGCACTTACTCCTGAAACGGTGACCAACAAGGTCACTAAGCCCGCTTCACGATAATCAGCATCGGCTAAGGCCTCATGTGTGGAGGATCCCAGGATTGGCAAGAGAGCTAGACCAGCCAATACCGCGAGCAGAATTGGTGGAAGGCTGGCAAAAAGTCCAGTAACTGTTGCTCCAAAAAGCCCGAGCAATAAGTAGAAAAAGCTGGTGGAAATTCCCGCGAAATATCGGGTTTTAGGGTTGGGGTCGGCATGTTCTTGGGTTCCGATGGCGGCGGTAATTGCCGAAATATTTACGCCACTGCCCCCAAATCCCGCTCCGATTAGGGAAAGGACACCACCCCACGCGACGATGCTATTTGTTGGAGCGTGATAGCCAGAATTAATTAGGACGGCGATCCCAGTGGCATCTTGGGTGGTCAACACTAATAAAAAGATGGGAAGCGCAAGAGTGAAAAGTGCACCAAATGAGAAGGTTGGAGTGATCCAAATTGGTTTTGCGATTGCGATACCGATATGCGGATTTACCAACTTGGATTGGGCTCCGGCGATAGCGAGACCAACAAAGAGAGACCCCATGACGGGCGCTCGCCACTTAAATCGCCGCCCAAGAAAAAAAATTACGATCATTGCAATACCCAGCAAGTAATCTGATTCTAAAGATGAGAAAATATCCACCCCAAATCGAAAAAGGACTCCAGCCAGCATCGCCATAACAACGGGGCGAGGAACCAGGTCAATCAACCGTCCAAAAATTCCGGTCACGCCAACTAGCAGAAGAGCGGCCGAAGCTATGAAATACGCACCGACTACTTCAGATAGCCGGTGAAGGGGAAGCGCGGTCACGAGAAGTGCGGTGGTGGCAGCCCCCCAAGCGCCGATGATCGGAATTCCAAATCTTAGAGTTAAGACCAAACCGAATGCGCCAGCGCCAATGAATATTGTGAGAAGCCAAGAAGCGGTCTGCCCCGAAGTAAAATTGGCTGCTTTTGCAGCCTGAAAGAGAATTGCTAAAGGACCGGTAGCCGAGATAAGAACAATGATTAACCCCGAAAAGAAAGCGCTCCAAGTTGCGGCTTTTGTAAGGCCCGATAAATTAACTCTTAGGGCAGCGCCTACGTTCAGGTCAGATGTTCCACGTTCCAAAGGCAATGACATAGTTTGAGTTCAGTGCTAGTAGGTTGCGCGTCCGCCGGATGCATCAAAAGTAAATCCGGTGGTAAATGAACATGCTCGGGAGGCGATGAAGGCCAACATTTCTGCAATTTCATCTACTTCGCCCAATCGCCCCATAGGAATACGCG
>JANXME010000115.1 GCA_025354785.1 Actinomycetes bacterium
GATTTCTTGTGCTTCTAGTCGCATTAACAGTATTTAACCCTATATCCACGATTCCTACCTCTGCATCTTTATTGCGACAGTCGGCAGTGAGTAAAACGTATTATAACAAAATGGAAGTAATGTTTGCTCAAGCAATGATTCCGCACCACAGGCAAGCAATTACCATGTCCCAGTACGCTCTAAAAAACTCAAATAATTCGGATGTGATCAAATTGGCTCAAGGAATCATTAGAGCCCAAAAGAGTGAGATTACTCAGCTGACCTCTTGGATCGTAAATCCCGGTGTATCCGAATCCATGAAAGACAACATGGGAATGGTTGGGATGCTGGATGCGTCCCAACTTTCGGTATTAAAGAGTCTCAAGGGCAAAGCCTTTGATAAGGGTTTCTTGTCAGCGATGATTAAACACCATTCCGGGGCGTTGCAAATGGTTCCTTGGATTTCTGCATCTACGAAGGGCGAAGTTAAGAAATTAGCGAAAGATATTAAGAGCGCTCAGACGTCAGAAATAATTGCAATGAACGCCATGCTTGCCAAAATAGGCAAGTAGGTCTCTTATGACCAAGGAATACCGAGTGATTTTTGCTGCCAGTTTCACTTTTCTTTATCTATACGGTGCTATTTCTCCTGCTCAAGCGTCAAATCATGTGGGGGACGCACAGAGGAAGGTGAGTGAACTAAGAAGCCGTGCAGCCGATGCATTTGAATCCGCCAATCAAGTGAAATATGAAATATCTAGTTTAGAACGAGAACTTGCACGGTTGAAACAAAATGAAGCGATCGCCCGCAAAAGTACTCTTCGAATTGAGGAACAACTTGCTCGCACGGCTATTGAGCAATATAAGGGAACAGGGATTGGATCGGGATTCGAACTGTTGTTTACTCGCGACCCATCGCAATATTTGAGAGATGCTCAAATATTAGACGATCTGAGCCGTAAACTTGCCTCTCGAGTTAAGACATTTAAGACCTCCTCTCAGCGCCTTAGGTCTAGTCAACTTATCTTGGCGGATAGGACATTCCTCCTACGGGCTAAGCAGAAGAAACTGGCTACGGAGGTTACGAAGGCGAAGGAGAGATTGAGGGCCGCAGAAAGAATTCTATTCTCTTTAAAAGAGGCGGATCGAAGTGAGCTTCAGCAATCAGAGAATGCCAGCGAAGCGAAAATTCTAAAAAACTCTAAAATGCTTGCATCAAAGTTTTCGGGTAATTCTACTCGTGGTGTGCTCGCGCTGAAATTTGCGTTTGGACAATTGGGCGATATTTATGTCTGGGGTGGGGCAGGACCCGTCAAGTGGGATTGTTCTGGATTGACAATGCGCGCTTTTGCCAGAGTCGGTGTTTCTCTTCCCCATTCAGCGGCTATTCAATATCGGTATGGAAAGTCGATCGCATTTAGCGAAGTGCGCCCTGGTGATTTAGTTTTCTTCGGAAATCCAATTAGCCACGTTGCAATCTATATGGGAGGAGGCCGGATGGTGCAGGCACCAAGGCCGGGAAAGAAAGTTGAGATTGGGACCTTTTCACGGATGTTTGGTTACAAACCATTTATTGGAGCGAAGCGCCTATGAAAAGGATTTATATCTCTTTCGTGATTGTCTTAAGTATGGGAATTCAATTTTTGCCATCCGCCATTGCTTCTAAACCGAAGCCATCACTTAAGCAGATCGAAGGGGCGAAGGAAGCTGAAGCAGCTAAGAGAGCAGCGGCTGTGAAGGGGGCGATAAAGTTAAGGGAAGCCACAGACACACTTCAATCCCTTACAAAAAAGGCGAATGCCGCACAAGTCCTCTATGTTCGATCGCAAGCAGAACTTGCAATAGCGATTAAGAATTCCAAAGCGGCGGCAAGCCATGTTGCAGAGACTCAAGCTACCGTTACAGAAACGCACCGAACTATAGGGAAGTTGGCTGCCGCTAGCTACAAGTTAGGTGGCGGTCTCTCTGACATTGAGCCATTGTTATCAGCGAATGGACCACAAGAGATGATAGACAGATTAAGTACTTTGAATACATTGGGTTCGAACAACAAGGTTGCGCTCAAACGATTTAAGGTTGCGGAAGGGGCGGCCAGAATTGCCAAGATTCAAGCGTATGCTGCAGAACGTGCTCAGCAATTCGCACTGGAAAAAGTAGGGTCTGCCAAGATAGCGGCCGATCAAACAAAGATTGCTCAACAGCAGGAAGTCGACAAATTACAG
>JANXME010000186.1 GCA_025354785.1 Actinomycetes bacterium
CCTCGATCACCTGCTCGCTCGCACCAAGAGGATTTTCATTGCTCGCAAGTTTAACAATGTCGTCCAGACCGTATTCGCGCTTGGTCTCTTCAATAGGTTTACCGGGAACATAGGGAATAAGCCGAGCAACTAATGGATGAACGTGCATAGATAGGATCTAAATCCGTGCGCCAAACCAAGCAATCTCATTTTGAGACGGACTCGCATAAAGTCCAATCAGGTAGACACAACCGTCGTAAATCAAAACGCCCACAAAAAATGATTGAATCCGACTTCGCTATTGGTGGTGAGCAATCGGGCCATGTAATTTTGCGTGAGCATGCAAATACGGGTGACGGAATCTTGACGGCGCTCGCTTTTTTGCAAGAGATGGCAAGGTCCAAGCGCACAGCGGCACAACTTGCTGGACAGATGGAGCGCTTCCCGCAAGTGTTGATCAATGTAAGTGGAGTTGCCAAAGAGCGACTTGAGACTTCTGAGAAAATTTCTGCAGCGGTACGTTCGGCTGAACTTGAACTTGGAGATTTGGGCAGAGTTTTATTGCGCGCCTCTGGGACAGAGCCTTTGGTTCGCGTGATGGTCGAGGCCTCAAGTGATAGCGTTGCCTCGTCGATGGCCGCTAGTTTGGCCGAGGTTGTGCTGCAGGAATTGGGGTAGAGAAGTGTGCGGAATTGTGGGTTACACCGGGCCACAATCAGCCATCACCCCTCTGATTGAAGGTCTGCGCCGTCTGGAATATCGAGGCTATGACTCTGCCGGTATAGCCCTTGGCACACCAAACCAACTCTTTGTCGAAAAGCGGGCGGGCAAGTTAGCCAATCTGGAAGGCGCTTTAGTATCTACGCCTCCGGTTGCCCAGAGCGGAATTGGCCATACCAGGTGGGCAACGCACGGCGGACCGACGGATCGCAACGCGCATCCGCATTTGGACAATGAAGGGAAATTGGCGGTTATTCACAATGGAATCATTGAGAATTACACCGACCTGCGTTCTGCCCTTGAAGCACGTGGCCATATTTTTGAGTCCGAGACAGATACAGAGTCAGTGGCACATTTGCTTAGCGAACTGCGAAAAGAGCACCAAGGCGATTTGGCTGCTGCGATGCGAGCGGCGGTAAAGTCCCTGCGGGGATCTTTTACCTTATTGGCGATTCATGCAGATAAGCCAGAGGTAATCGTTGGCGTTCGACGTAATTCGCCCTTAGTTGTCGGGCTGGGCGATGGCGAAAATTTTATGGCTTCAGATGTAGCTGCTTTTATCGACTATACGAAGCGAGCGGTGGAACTTGGCCAAGACGAAGTAGTGACGATTACTCCACTTGGAATTGAAATTACGAATTTGGCGGGCGAGAAGTTGGTACCGAAGGAATACAAAATCAATTGGGATGCCAGCGCGGCTCAAAAAGGTGGATTTGCCCATTTCATGTTAAAAGAAATTTTTGAACAGCCCAAAGCGGTGGCAGACACCTTACTTGGACGAATAAGTGACGAAAATCAAATTGTCCTCGACGAGTTGCATCTGTCGGATTCCGAAATTAGAGGGCTGAAGAAGATCGTAATTTTGGCGTGCGGTACCGCTTTTCATGCAGGGCTCTTGGCTAAGTATGCGATTGAAAAATGGGCGCAAATAACAGTTGAGGTCGAACTTGCTAGCGAATTTCGTTACCGGGATCCCTTAGTGGATGCTCAAACGTTGGTAATCGCAATTTCGCAATCTGGCGAAACGATGGATACGTTGATGGCCTTGCGACATGCCAAGTCACTAGGTGCGCGAATATTGGCTATATGTAATACCAATAGTTCGACAATCCCGCGTGAATCCGACGCAGTTCTTTATACGCATGCCGGTCCGGAGATTGCGGTGGCATCTACGAAAGCTTTTCTTACGCAGGTGGTGGCCGTATATCTAATTGGTCTGCATTTGGCGCAGACTCGGGCAGTCATGACCGGGGCCCAAGTTAGAGAGATCTTTGAGCAGATGAGTGAGCTACCAGCCAAAATCGAGCAGATACTTGAAACAGTGGAGCCGCTGCGCGAACTTACACGCGGTTTTGCCCAATCTTCGTCTGTGCTTTTTTTGGGGCGCCATGTTGGTTTTCCAGTCGCGTTAGAAGGCGCCCTCAAACTCAAAGAGTTGGCCTACATGCACGCTGAAGGATTTGCCGGAGGCGAATTAAAGCATGGCCCGATCGCTCTCATTGAGGAGGGAACCCCCGTTATTGCGATCCTGCCCTTTGGCCATGAACATGGACTAGATGAAAAGATGTTGAGCAATGTGCAAGAAGTTAAGGCGCGGGGGGCGAGAGTAATTGTCATTGCAAAGGAGGGTGCAGAAGTTACGGGAGCCGAACATGTAATCCGTATCCCATCATCTATTCCACTGCTGCAACCAATTCTTGCCACTGTACCTTTGCAAGTTTTCGCCTATGAAATGGCAGTTACTCGTGGCAATGATGTAGATCAACCGCGCAACCTTGCCAAATCTGTAACCGTCGAATAAGTCAAGGTAAATAAGTCATGGAGCAAGCTCTCCGGCGTAGGGCGGAGATGGTTCGGGCTCTACGCTGGTCGGGAATTCTATTTTTAGGTTTCCTGATTGTCACGCAGCAAGTCATATCAAATGGTCCACTCATTCGAGTGGATTCTGAAATTGCCCGTGCGACGAGACCAGACTTTGGAAAAATCGTAGATTTCTTGCTAAGAAAGATTGACAATCTAGGATTGCGCGGGCTTACTGCAACAATTCTAATTTTGGTAGCGCTCTTTATTTCCCGCCGATTTAAATCTTGGCGTCCGCTAAATCTTGCGGTACTTTCGTTGCTCGCTTTGAACCTCATTGTTGGTGTATCAAAACTTGCCATTGGACGGACTAAACCTAAATTAAATATTGATCTAATTCACGCAGGCGGTCTCTCCTATCCAAGTGGCCATGCATCCAATGCGTTATTAACTTGGGGAGTCCTTGCCTATTTAGTTTATCGATACACCCATCGAGATGGTTATCACGGTCGCTTCTTAAGCGTGGCGGTCGGAGCGCTTACGTTTTCCGTTTGTGCTGTCTCACTTTTTCGATCCACCCATTGGCTCTCAGACCTACTGGGTGGGTTATTCATCGGTGGATCTTTATTGGTCCTAATTATTGCGGTAGACCGCTACTTTCCATCCGAAAGTCAGCGCTCCTGACCTAGTATTAGAAATGGGAAGGAAGAGGTCCATGATTGAAGGAATTGGCATTGACGTCGTGGATATAGCGCGCTTTGCAACGTCGCTAGTGCGAACGCCGGGGTTGGCCGATCGCATATTCTCGCAGCGAGAGAAGGCGCTTCCACTTTCTTCCCAAGCGGCGCGTTTTGCGGCCAAGGAAGCTTTGGCAAAGGCGCTAAGCGCGGGTAAGGGTCTGCCTTGGCTGGATGCAGAAATCGTGAATTTGGAATCGGGCAAACCAGTTTTTATTTTTACGGGTGCCATCGCCGAATTAGTGGACGGCGCAACGGTTCACCTCTCACTTTCTCATGATGCTGGGATCGCATCGGCTGTAGTGATTGTCGAGCGCAATTGAACGGCGATCGAGTCAGAGCGGAAGTTGATTTGAGTGCCATTGCCGCAAATATTGAAACTCTGCGAACGCGGGCAGGTGTTCCGATCATGGCAGTCGTAAAAGCTAATGCTTATGGGCACGGATTAATTCCCGTATCGCGAACCGCTCTCGATGCGGGGGCGCAGTGGCTTGGCGTTGCTTTGCTGGAAGAGGCGCTGGCGCTGCGGCAAGTGGGAATACTTGTTCCGATTCTGTCGTGGCTGGTGCCTCCGGGATCGGATTATTTGAGCGCTATAAATGCCCAGATCGATTTAGCTGTTCCATCCATCCAAATTTTTGAAGAGATCTTGAGCGCTAGTCGAATTTCAGGAAAGTCCGCTCGAATTCATATTGAGGTCGATACTGGTATGAGCCGCGGAGGGTTTTTGGAGGAATGGGCAGACTTTCTTATTGGCTTAGTGAAAGCCAAGGCAGAAGTGGAGGTAGTCGGTCTCTTTTCACATTTCGCCAGAGCCGAT
>JANXME010000210.1 GCA_025354785.1 Actinomycetes bacterium
CACCAATTATGGAAGATTGCCAGAGCATGGTCTATTGGCGCACTTTGCTAAAGTGATGGTCCTTCGGGGCACATAGGTTCAAATCCTATATCTTCCGCCAATTACGCAAAGTGAGCTAGTGTGGTCATTTCAGCGCATGCCTGAAGAGCATGATAAGCAGGTTCGATTCCTGCACTTTGCACCAAATATCGTGGAGAAGCTTAGTATTCAAAGCAACTCCGAGTACATGAGAAGATCGATGGTGAAAATCCATCCTCCACGACCAGTTTAGGAACGGTTCATCAAACCAGAACGTTCCTGTTGATTCTGCTCTCAAAGCATTGACGGCGATGCGCGGGTTTTGTAAGCCTGATAACTCAGTTCGACTCCGAGTGAGAGCACCAAATTTTATGGTGGTTGTAGCATAATTGGTTAATGCCCTTGACTGTGAATCAAGAAGATGCGCGTTCAAATCGCGTCAATCACTCCAAATTCATGCTCCTGTAGTCTATATGGGCGAGGACGTCACCCTCTCAAGGTGAAAACCAGGGTTCGAATCCCTGCAGGAGCGCCAATAAATAAAATGTATACCCGGTAAGTGTTACGGTAGCACTGAAGTCTCCAAAACTTTAAGCGGGGGTTCGACTCCCTCACTGGGTGCCAGTTTGATGCGGGTAAGTAGACAAGAGCTACGTCGGGTTCATACCCCGGAGAGTGCGTGCAATTCGTATACCCGCTACCAGTTTTGCTTGGGTGGTCTGAGAGGTTAAGCATCTCCTTTACACGGAGAACGATACAGGTTCGAGTCCTGTCCCAAGCACCAATTAATGGAAGTGTGCCAGAGAGGCTTATTGGCACTGTCTTGAAAACAGATGGATCCTGACCGGTCACGTGGGTTCAAATCCTACCACTTCCGCCAAATAGAGAGAACGTGTGTATACACAATGCACTCACTGTGAACAAATTTTTCGCGTAACTGCTGAAAGTTTGACTAAAGCTAAAGGGTACGTTCGTTGTGGAACGTGTAGAACACCATTCCACGCTGCATCCCATTTAATGGATGCGATCAAGATGCCACCTCCTCCCATTCAGAGGATAGTGAAGCAAGTAAAGAAGCAATATCCTAAGCTTCTAAAGGCGAAAGTTCTTTTCGCCGTGACTGCAGTCGCCGTTGCCACTCCAGTCGACAACCCCCACGTATATGTTCCGTCTGTTCAAAATCCTCTACGGGGAGAAATCGTAAGAACCAAAGCTGGAACCAAGATGGTGATGGCTCATTCTGCTCCACCAAGAGAAGATGTCAAGGTTCAAACTGTTTCATTGGTTGAGTCTGTAAGAGAACCTAGTCTCTTAGAAGAAGATGTGGTTGATTCTCCGGAACAACCAATCGTGACTTTTGACACCAGAGATCCTCAGACGCTTCTAGAAGAGGCGAGAACTAATCTTCTTTCTAGAAATGGTCCATACGATGTTGCTATGAACGATCTAAGATCTATCATCGGCACCGTGCCTCCTGAGCAAGCAAGACTGGCTCATGAGTTTCTAGGATACGCATATGAAAAGTCTAAGAAGTATAAGAAGGCTCAGAAAGAATACGAGCTATATCTTTCACTCTATCCGGATGACAATGAGGATAGAGTGAGAGTGCGCCAGCGTCTGATGGCAATTGAGATTATGGTCCCCCATGAGATGTTTGATCTCTCTAAAGACCGTAAACCTCGCCACGGTGAGAATAAGGAATTCTCTGCAACGCTGTCTGAGTATCTGTTCACGGATTTTCATCAGATCAATTCTTTGACGGGAGTTCAATTCTCATTCAATATTCAACACAATGAATTTAATCTAAGTTCACGTGTTAGATTGAGTAAGGTAGAGAATCTAACCAACTCTGCCGGCAATAGAACCAATCTCTCCGCTGCATACCTAGATCTAGAGGATACGTATAGAAGCTATGGTGTTCGCGTAGGCAAGCAACCCTCTGTTGCGGGAGCTATGAGCCGATTCGACGGCATCTCTGCAAGATATGATGTAAGTCCATCAGTCAGAATAGAAGCCGCGACAGGAGTCCCCTTCGCTGGCTCTAATGTCACCACCGCAAGAAGATTTGAAGGTTTAGAAGTAGGATGGAGCATCAACTCCGCTTGGAGATTGAACAGCTATTATAATCGTGGAACAGCCGATGGAATTCTAGAACGTTCCGCTTTTGGAAATATTCTAAATTATTTTCATAACAATTATAACTTTACTTTCAGGACGGAATATGATATACTATACTC
>JANXME010000274.1 GCA_025354785.1 Actinomycetes bacterium
GGCGCGTGCGAAATTTATTGATGCTCTCGAGAAGAAAAAGGAAAAGGTAGCGTCGGGCACCAATTCTGGACCGCGAGGTGGCTCCAAAGTGGGCGGAAGCCAAAAGGCAAGCAGGGTCTCTAGTCGTTTCCAGCGCAAGTCCGGAGCAGCTTAGCAATGGGAATGTTTTTCAAGTTGCTCTCCAACAATAGATTTGTTGTGGCATTCGTCGCTTTTCACATTATGTTCGCGATGTTTTTGGGACGACTTTTCGCTCTAGCGCCAGACGAAGGAGGTTACCTTTATACGTTTACCTATCTCTACGGGCATCGATACACAGATCCGCAGTTCTACAGTGGATGGATAACGGCGCCAAAATTCTTTCTTTGGGTAACTCACCTACCGGCAAAATTGTTGGTGCAAGTGGGCGTACCGGATTATTTGGCTCTGCGCCTGCTTTCGATCGCCTTAATAACAGCAAGTCTAATTCTCCTAATTAATCTGCAAAGGCGTACTTCCTTCGCTTCCAATACAATCGAAAAGTATATTTTCCTCTTTTTTCTGATTCCCTCGGTATTTCTCTGGACTTCCGTAGGTTTGCGCGAGGCTTTCATTATTGCGGAGTTTACGTTAATCCTTGTTGGTTCAAACTATTTTTTCGCAAGTCAAAAAACTCGGGGATTGATATACATCGCTGTAGGTTCCTATGGCCTTATGTCAACGAAGAATTATTTATGGGTTTGCCTTGTTGCCTCGGTGCTCGTTGTGTGGCTAAATTCATCAATTAGGAGATCGAAAAAGCAGTATTTTGGAAAGTTGTTTATTGGACTAATTCTGCTCCCATCAATACTTTTCGCGTCGACTACTTCTGTTTACGCTTTGAAGTTCTTTATAAGTTCAGTTTTTCATACCGATGTCACAGGCACGGGGGCACGTTCGGGGGACTCGGTGCTACAGGTAGCTATTCCAGCCGACGAAGTGGGCGGTACGGGTTCAGGAGGAACGCTTAATTCTGATGGATCAACAAGCTCCAAGCCGGCAGCGACTGTAATCACCTTTCATGGTGACACGACTTTAATACTTTTGCACTTCTACCTGATTGATCACCCAAAATCGCTCTTTACAAAAGTGTTAAGCGCCACGGGTATAAAGAGGAAACTCGATGAAATATGGGTAACTAAGATTAAGCAGGGATTAGTAAAGAAAAGTGTTGCAGCTTTACCGGACTCTTCCTCTCTTAGTGGCTACATATTGAAACCCGGAAGTCTTCATGAACCGTTATCCATTGTCCGACCAGCCTTCTTATTCCTTTTCGGTCCAATTCCACTGATTGATCAAGGTGGGCTAGCGCTAAATGTTGTCTCTTTTGAGTCGCCTTTATGGTGGTTGCTCTATGTTGTTGTCGGTATTCAATTTCTAAGGTACGGAAGACGCAGGTTTGCCGGTGATCAGGTGCTAATCATGTCCATGACTTTCTTCACCGCGTTGGTTGTCTTTAGTTCCCTTGTAGAAGTTAATCTAGGCACTTCCTTCCGCCACAGATCCATCCTTTTGGTGCCTCTTCTAATGATATTTATTCGTTCTCGGGCTAAACCTGTCTCTGTTAATAATTGAAATCCGAGTACGACCCAATTCCTCTCGTAGTTTTGTTGGCGGAGTTGCTGGCGATCCACCTCGCCTAGTAGTAGCAGTGCAGGCGCCAGCTATTGAGGGAAAAGCCAACGAAGCAATAGCCTTGGAATTAGCAAAGGCTTTTGGGGTTAGAAAGCGTGATGTAGCAATTGTATTTGGCGACCTAAATCGCGACAAGAGAGTTTTAGTGAATGGCGATAAAGCGGCACTTGAGAGACGGTTTGAAGAATTGTGCGGCAATCCAAAACTACTTTAAGCCGTAACTGGACTCGGCCATTTCTCGCAAATATGAGGATGTGTATAGTGATTCAGTGGCGTCAACGATTGACATAGTTATCCCTGTTCTAAATGAAGCAAAGACTCTTGAGGTTCAAGTTGAAAAGTTATTGGACTTTGTAAACGATCGAAAAGATTTAGACATAGCCTTTATGGTGACGATTGCGGATAACGGCTCGACAGATGCGACACTGGCAATCGCCCTTGAAATTGCTCGTAAGTTCATGAATGTCAGGGTTGTTTCAGTGGGAAGTAGAGGAGTAGGACTGGCATTGAAATCTGCATGGAACACTTCCAAATGCGACTTTGTCGGATACACCGATCTCGATCTTGCCACCAATTTAAGGCATCTTATTGAAGTCGAGGCAGCCCTACTCGGGTCGTTTGACTGCGTATTCGGGAGCCGACTGTTGCCAGAGAGCGTCGTGGTCGGCCGTTCTTTGAAGCGGACCATCACGAGCAAAATTTTTAATCGTGTTGTTCGATATGCACTCAACACCTCAATAAGCGATGGCATGTGCGGTTTCAAATTTCTCAAGCGCGAACTTCTACCTGGCATCTATCAAGAGGGTGCTGATTCCGACGGATGGTTCTTCTGTACGGAGATAGCTGTCGCGGCTGAATCCGCCGGAAATAGGATTCTTGAGATTCCAGTATTTTGGAAAGACGATCAGGAAAGCAAGGTAAAAATCCCTTCGCTTACCATCGAGTACCTAAAAGATATTCTTAAATTTAGAAGGCGAAGAGGAAATCTTGTTGCATTCAAAAGAGTTTAGTAGAGGGAGTATTTCAGGCGATCCTATTGGTTCGGTACTGATTGGAACTGCTGCATGGGGACAAAAAGTCGGCAAAGCGCAGGCGCTCAGTATTCTGGAATGTTTCTATGAGAGAGGCTTTAAGTGGGTTGATACTTCAACGAATTATCCTATCGATCGGATCAGCGAGCACTTTGGCCAGACTTTGGATTGGTTATTGGAATTTGGATCCACACTCCCCGACCTGAGGATATTGGTAAAGGCCGGAGCCGCGACCAATCAGGGTGATTCGAATTGCATACTTAACGTCAGCTATCTTGAGTCGATGTTCGGCATGTTGCTGGGCAGGTTTCAAAATATGTTGGGAGGGCTGGCAATTCATTGGGATGATGGGGGCCAGACTTTCGATCGGAGAGCAACAATAGATTTTCTCGCGAACTTAAGTTCGGAAGGATTTGCCGTAGGACTCTCAGGCATTTCAAATCTTGGTCAGTATGCAAGTTTTGCGGCAGATGTAAATATTCCTTGGATTTATCAAACAAATGCTTCGCCAATTCGAATTGGGAAATTGGAGAGAGATACTGAAGATATTCGACGCTCCCTTCCAGGTTCAAAGATATTTGGATATAACCTATTGGGTGGAATTTCAAGAAAAAACATGTCGAACTCCGGCAGTCGAAGATCTGAGATTATGGCAGCTTTGGCAGATGTATCTGCTAATAAGGGAGACAACCTGTTAGAGAGAGTATTGCATGCGGTAAAAATTCACGGGGTTGACGGAGTTATTGTCGGCCCTAGCAATGTAGAACAAGCCTTGGAATGGTGTGCGTCTTTAGATCGGCTGGCAATTGAGTAAATCAGAGATTGACTACCTCATTGTTGGTGGGGGAATTTTTGGTGCTTATGCAGCGAAAATGTTGAGCAAATCTGCAACGGTTGCGCTCGTTGAACGGGAGCCGTCTCTAATGAGTCGAGCCTCAAGAAGCAATCAAACACGCGTTCACTGTGGAAGCCACTATCTGCGCGCTCCCAGAACTGCGTTGGATGCCAAAAAATACCGCGACCGTTTCCTGAATGAGCACGACTTTGCGATAAATAGAGGCTTCGAACATATTTATGCAATTGCCCGACAAGGATCGCTAACTAGCGCCCAAGGATTTGAGCGATTTTGTGATTGGTTGGAGGTCGATTTGGATAGAGTTTACGATGATTCGATTATGGATTCCAGACGAGTTTCTGAGAGCTACAAACTTAAAGAGTTTTCTTTTGACCCATTTCTAATCGCTAATTCGTACTTTCGAGAATTGCGGAAGAACCAAGTGTCTTTATATCTTCAATCTGAAATTTTCAATGCGAGGAGAGAAAATGATCATTGGCGAGTTGAAATTAGAGACTGTACCAGTCAGATAATCTCCATTGAGGCAAAATGCGTAATCAATGCCACTTACTCGAATCTAAATTCTGTAGCAAAGCAATTTGGGCTCCCTGACATAGCTATGAAGCATGAATATTCAGAGTTACTTTTGGCCTACATTCCGACCTTACGGGATCTGGCTGTGACGATTATGGATGGGCCATTTCTCTCGATAACTCCATATGGGTTGTCAGGCTTGCATGTACTCAGTTCGGTCATTTATACCCATCATTTCTCCACGAAGGACCCGGAAGTCAAAATGCCTTGCCAAACAAATAATCGAACATGTCAGGTTGGCAATTTTAACCCATGTCAATTCTGCAAGGATAGACCGATGAGTGCGAAGCAGTTTATGCTGAATCAGGCGCAAAGTTATATACCTAACTTGGGTTCGGTGTATGTGCACGGCAAGTTGGAGACAGTGAAGAGCACCTGGGCTGTAGATGATTACAGAGATGAGAGGCAAACGATGGTAAGGAAACTTGCGACATCTCCTAACTTTTATTCAGTCATGTCAGGCAAAGTTTCAGCCATCTATGAAATGGAAGGTCTCTTTAGTGTCAACTAATCGTGAAATAGTCTCCTTCGTTCTTTCTGGCGAACAGATTGGGGATGAGATTCGAGGAGCCAGCATCTTCCAAAAGTTGTCTGAAATTTCCGTGCGCGAAGAATTGGATTCCGAATACATTATTGTCGTTGCCTACTCCGATGACAGACTACAAAGATTGATTAAGGCGAATCTATCTAATCACCCCGTGCAAGTAGTGGTAATTGGCGAGAGGAATTCCTGGGATCAAGAGATGTTCGCTGGACTTTCTAGAGCAAATGGTGATTACGCACTATTACTCGGAAAGTCAATTGATTCAGTAGAGAGTTTTCTTCCGGAAATGCTTAGAGTGGGACGCGCTAATCACTTTGATATTGTGGGAATGAGGCGAGAAGTCTCCTTTCTTGCACGCGTCAAGGGACTTGGAGATGAATTACTCTTTCGCCAATTGCGTAACCGAACCAAATCTCCGTTCTCACTTGCCAATTGCGATGAATTGTTGGTTACACGAAAGGCGCTCAACTGGATAATTAGAGATCTCTCTTCAGCCAACTGTCTGGTTGAAATGTTCCTCATACCGGGTTTTAACTTCACTTTTATTGCCTCTCCGGCAAGCGGGGCCAGGTACAAACTTTCTCGAAATATGCGTTCGAGATTGTTGACTCGCTACACACACGTTCCACTCTCAATATTGAAACTTTGTTTTTCACTCACAAGTTTCGTTATGTTAGGAGCTTCTATTAACGCCATATCTGTGCGATGGAGGGGGCTAAATATCTTCAATCAACCTGACGTGCAGATTCCTGGTTGGACAACCACGGTCATTCTAATTTCATTCGGATTTTCAGTTACGATCTATTCGTTGTACGTGCTATTGAGGACAATTCTTCACCTGGCCGACCAATACTCCTCTAAACCGAGCCACGTTATTAAATCGGTGCAGCGGCCTTGAGCTTGGAAAGG
>JANXME010000292.1 GCA_025354785.1 Actinomycetes bacterium
ACTTCCAGAGGGTGCGAAGAAGGCAGAGAAGGCGAAAACTGCATCCTTGCTCTCCACGATGACCTTGGACACCATTACCTTTGAAGACGCAATGAAACTGCTCTCACTTCCACGCGGATTGGGAGTGGATGCAAGTACTGGCGAGGAAATCACTATTCAGAATGGTCGCTACGGTCCGTATTTGCGCAGAGGCGCTGATTCGCGCACTCTTACAAGTGAGGATCAACTTTTCTCGCTAACTTTGGATGAAGCGGAAGCAATTTATCGCGAACCTAAAGTTCGCCGCCGCGGTGTAGCAAAACCTCCTTTGAAAGAGTTGGGGTTAGATAACGCCACACAGAAGGCGGTTATCGTAAAAGATGGCCGCTTTGGAATGTATGTCACGGATGGTGAAACAAATGCCACCTTGCGCCGTGGTGACACTTTAGAAGGTTTAACTTTGGAACGTGGTTTGGAATTGTTAGCAGGCCGGCGCGCGTGGGAAGCTGAAAATGGTGGAGTGAGTCGGCCAAAGAAAGCGCGGAAAAAGGCGGCCAGTAAAACTGCCAGCAAAAAGGTGGCTGGCAAAAGCGCGCCCACATTGACGAAAAATACGATTAAAAAGGCTGCTGCTAAGCGGGTGGCGAAGAAGGTGGCCACCGGGAAAGCGCCAGCTAAAGCAACTTCTACTAAGAAATAGGCGCTCCACTACCCTTGCACCGTGGCCCGTACCCTTCCTACCCCTGCCGCTCCGGCGCCAGATCAAGCGCGCGGGGTAATGGCAATCCCAGCCTTTCGCAAACTTTGGCAGTCTATGGCCTTTTCTTCACTTGGGGACTGGTTGGGCTTGCTGGCCACCACCGCGATGGCTCAACAACTCTCAGCGGGGGATTACTCCAAAGCCAACTTTGCCATTGCTGGCGTCTTTATCGCCCGTCTCCTTCCATCTGTATTTCTTGGACCGCTGGCGGGAGTAATTGCTGATCGTTTTGATCGACGCAAACTTATGGTCGTCTCCGACATTTTTCGTTGCGCTCTCTATATTTCAATCCCACTGGCTGCTAATTATTTCTGGCTTTACGCGGCCACAATTTTAGTTGAGTGCATAACTCTCTTCTGGTCACCGGCCAAAGAGGCGAGTGTTCCAAATTTGGTCCCGAAGGATAAATTGGAGAGCGCCAATCAAGTATCTCTCCTTGCCGCTTATGGGACCGCGCCTATCGCAGCCGTAGTTTTCTCTCTCCTTGCGTTGGTTAGTGGGGCTATTGCTAGCGCCTTCCCAATTTTTACCGACAACTCCACGGATTTGGCTCTCTACATTAACGCTGCGAGTTTTGCCTATGCTGCTTGGACAGTCTGGGGCTTGCGCGAAATTCCAGCCGGCCCCGCATCAAAAAAAGAGGGTGATGCCGGTGTTGCAAAATCGCTATTAGAAGGATGGCGCTTTGTTAGCAAGTCCAAGATTGTTAGAGGGCTCATTGTCGGAATGGTGGGCGCGTTTATCGCCGCTGGCGCAGTCATTGGACTTGCTCGAACCTTTGTAGGAGATCTCGGCGGTGGCGATGCGGCCTACGGCGTGCTCTTCGGAAGTGTTTTTTCAGGCTTGGCGGTAGGAATTGCATTTGGACCCAGAGTTTTTGCGCAATTTTCTAGGCGCCGACTTTTTGGAGCATCGCTGACTATAGCTGGAGGCTTCTTAGTTCTCCTGGCAGCAATTCCCAACCTGGTATTGGCGGTCTTTATTGTCGTATTGCTTGGCACCTTCTCTGGAATATGTTGGGTTACCGGATTCACGATGTTGGGTATGGAAGTTCAAGACGAAGTGCGGGGTCGAACTTTTGCGTTCATGCAATCACTAATTCGCGTTACCCTGGTTGCGGTTTTAGCGATTTCTCCTCTCATAGCCGCATCTGTCGGGCAACACGATATTAAATTTAAGAATGTTCATTTCAGCTTTAATGGAGCTGCAATCACGATTCTTATCGCAGGTTTAATAGCATCGTTAATTGGCGCAGTTTCCTATCGACAGATGAAAGATCGTCCAAATGTGTCCCTTTGGAGCGACATAGCAAATGCTCTCAAAGGTGAACTTGGATCTATCACTGGAGCAAATACCAAAGGGCTCTTTATCGCCTTTGAAGGCGGCGAAGGATCAGGAAAATCCACTCAGACTAAGTTATTAAAGGGGTGGCTAGAAGAGCAGGGACACTCAGTGGTTCTAAGTCGTGAACCCGGTGGCACGCCACTAGGGAAAGAGTTGCGCAATATATTGCTTTCCCATTCCACAGGTGAGATTTCACCGCGTGCCGAGGCGCTTCTTTATGCGGCAGATCGTGCCAACCATGTCTTTGAGGTTATTAGACCAGCGCTAGAGGCTGGCGACATTGTGATCACAGATCGCTATTGGGATTCCTCCATCGCCTATCAAGGAGCCGGACGAGTATTGGAACCTGGTGAAGTCGCACGAATTTCCAGGTGGGCAACAGAATCACTTTTCCCAACACTTACAATCGTCCTTGATGTCGCTGCCGATGTTGGTTTAGGACGTCTAAAAAAGAAGGATCGCTTAGAGGCCCAACCGCTAGCTTTCCATGAGCGTATTCGTCAGGAGTACCTACAACTGGCGGTCTTGGACCCAGAGCGGTATTTAGTCGTAGACGGGAATATGGGAGTAGATGATATTTATTCGGCCATTATTACTCGAGTGGCGGAGTTGCCAGCTTTGAGCAAAATTCCTAAAAAACCCAGCCGTATCCCTCAGGTTCTAAAGCGCAAGGTCAAATCTGTGGTCAAAGTGAAGATCTCCTAATTTCAATGTCAGTCTTTGCGCAGTTGGTGGGGCAACCACATATCGTTTTGGCGCTCCAGAGCGCGGTGCAGGCTTCCCGCGCCAGCGCCGAAACTCAAGAGATGACTAATACATGGCTATTTACAGGACCTCCGGGAAGCGGAAGATCTAGCGCTGCGGTGGCTTTTGCGGCTGCTTTAGTCTGCCCAGAGGACGGCTGTGGGACCTGTATAGATTGCCGAAGTGTTCGTGCAGGCGGACACGCCGATGTCGAGGTGGTCAGAACGGAAGGCCTATCAATAAAAATCGATGAAGTTCGCGAACTTTTACAACGAGTTGCCTGGGCTCCCAGCGTGGGTGGATGGCGCGTCGTCGTTATGGAAGACGCAGATCGCCTTACTGAATCTGCTGCAAATGCGTTGCTTAAAGCTATTGAAGAACCTGGTTCTAGAACCGTCTGGCTCCTCTGCGCGCCAACACTCTTTGACGTACCTGTAACGATTCGCTCGCGAGCTCGACATTTACAATTGCGTACGCCTTCCAATATTGAGGTGGCACGGGTTTTGGTTGAGCGCGATGGAATTTCACCGACGATGGCAGAATTTGCCGCACGGGTGAGCCAAGGCCATATTGGTCGCGCCCGGCATCTTGCCACTGATGAGGCGATACGTACACGCCGGGCCACTATTTTGAACCTGCCATTTACGATTACAAACATTGCTACTGCATTCGCCGCCGCCGCGACGCTAGTTGCGCTCGCTACCGAAGAGGCAAGCACCGCCTCCAACTCTCGTGATGAAAAGGAATCGCAAGAGTTAGGCGCGGCATGGGGTCAAGGCGCAACTGGTCGCGGAATGGCAACTGGTGGAGCTAAAGCCTTAAAAGAGTTGGAGAAGGAACAGAAGACTCGTGCTACCCGTATGGTTCGAGATTCGCTAGATGGTGCACTCTTGGATTTAGCAACTTTGTATAGAGATGTACTTATCGCGCAATCCAATATTTCCGATTCCTTTATTAATAGCGAACTTTCCGAGAGAATTATTTATCTGGCCGATCTGCTTGCGCCAGCTCGAGTACTTCAAAACATCAATGAAATTTTGCAAGCGCGCACAAATTTAAGTTTTAACGCTGCGCCACTGCTTACCATTGAAGCGCTCATGTGCGCGCTGAGTCACTGAATGAAGATATTGAAAAGCAAAGACTTTTCTCAACGGCAACTCGGTATTCGCAAATTTTTAGTTCTTCTACTTGTGCTACTCCTTGTCTCGGTTGCGCTGGTGTTCCAGCGCAATAATTCAGAGTCGACAGACACCCTCCAGGCGTATCAGAACCAGAGACTCACTTGGACGAGTTGCTATGGTGGTTTCCAGTGCGCTCAAATGAAGGTCCCGGTAGATTACAGTGATTTAAATGCTGGCAATTTTTCAATTGCCCTCTTGCGGCATAAAGCTAAAGATCATGAGCACAAATTAGGGTCGTTGCTGGTTAATCCCGGTGGACCAGGGGCCTCGGGCGTTGATTTCGCATATAACGCACCGGCCATATTTAGCGCCGCGATATTGGCGAAATATGACATTGTGGGTTTCGACCCGCGTGGGATTGGTGCCAGCTCGGCAATTCACTGCCTCACCGATAAAGAAACTGACGCGAATTACGCGTCCGATAGCAAACCCGATTCTCCAAGTGAGTTAAATAAATTGATCAAAGAAGTCAAAAATTATGTAGCAAAGTGTGAGGCCTACACCCCCAACGTATTGCATTATGGAACGATTGATTCTGCCCGGGATATGGATTTACTTCGCAACGCGTTGGGCGATAAGAAATTGAATTTTCTGGGTGTAAGTTATGGCACATACTTGGGAACTCTTTATGCGAGCCTGTTCCCAACTCATGTCGGCCGCATTGTTTTGGATGGTGCAGTGAGTCCAACGTCCAGCACGTTGGAGCAAGATATTTCACAGGCGGTTGGATTTGATTATGCACTGCGGGCATTTGTTGCAGATTGTTATAAGAGATCCGACTGTCCGCTAAATGACCCGGTCGATAAAGGGCTATCCCAAATACGCTCTCTATTCGAAGGCGCAGCCTCCAAGCCATTATTAGGAACTCCAGGGCGTGTCGTTACGGAATCTCTTTTAGTATTGGGAGTTGCCTCTGCACTTTACGATAGCGAGACTGGCTGGCCGACGCTGCGGGTTGCACTACGTGAGGTGATGAAAGGCAACGCAAAAACAATCTTGTCCTTGGATGATGAATACACGTTGCGTAATTCAAAGGGCGGATACGACGGCAATGAGACTGACGCATCCTTTGTAATTGATTGCCTAGACTCGCAAAAGTATTTATCAACGGCCCAGATTCAAGCCAATGTCGCGCAGTTTACGCGACGCGCACCCATTTTTGGACCCTACTTGGCGTACAGCGGAATTGGTTGCCAATTCTTTATGGGCGAAAAAGTGCCCGTCGCACCCATAAAACAAATTTCTACCGCGCCCATTTTGATCGTAGGCACCACGGGGGATCCTGCAACTCCATATAGGTGGGCGCAGGATCTGCAAAAAACTTTACTCGGATCCCACCTCATTACGCTAATTGGCAACGGACATACCGGTTATGGGCGGGGTTTGGATTGCGTGGATGGAGCCGTTGATAAGTATCTACTTACGGGTTCCCTACCCAAAATTGACCTTACCTGTACAGCGGGGCCGTAGGAGCAACTAGCCAGTTTGGCTATTTTTCGGGTGGTAATTAGGACCCCTTTTCATAGGGCATTATTTCCTTATGCGACTCGACCATGTCTCCTATGTAACTTCCCACGAACAGTTAGCCGACACAGTTCAACGATTAGGTTCTCGCCTAGGCACAACTTTCGTAGATGGTGGAGTGCATCCCAGATTTGGAACACGTAATTTCACCTTGCCTTTAGAGGATGGTTATTACCTCGAAGTTGTATGTCCACTCGATCACCCTGCCTCTGACTCCTCGCCATTTGGTAAAGCAGTAACGAAGCGCGCTAATGAAGGCGGCGGCTGGCTCACTTGGGTTGTATCAGTAGATGATGTGACAAAAATTGAATCTCGTTTGGGTCGGCCTGCAGTTGATGGTCACCGCACCCGACCGGATGGAACAGATCTGCGATGGAAGCAAATTGGAGTTTTGGATACTTTAGAAAATGCGCAACTCCCTTTCTTTATTCAATGGCTATCTGCTGACCATCCATCTAAGGATGGAAGCGCCCATGCCAAGATTGTTAAAGTGGAAATATCTGGCGATAAAGAGACGATCGCCAATTATTTGGGGTCGGATATGGCCCACGCCCTCGGTGAGGTTGAAGTGATTTGGGTTTCCCCATCTGATAATGATGGCGAGAGTGGAATTGTGGCGGTGCACATGCAGACTCCAAATGGAGTGGTCCGCCTGGACTAGATTTTGCTTACGAAAATATCGAGAGGGTTTGGATATCGGGAACTTCTAATTCCCGCCCTCTCCATTCTGCTAGTTTCTGGATTTACGTACTTAATTAAGTTTCTGCTTCCTGCGCCTTCAGAGAGCGTGGATAAAATTATTGTTGCGACTTGGTGGATTTCCCCATTCCTGATCGTGCTTCTTGTTCTTGCAAAGCGACATTCCCGATGGATTACCTTTCTCTTAAGTGCCGGAGGGAAGCGGGATTCAAAGCCAAGCGGCATATTCGCAGCCCCAATATTTTACGCTCTAACTGGTGGCGCTGCAGTTCTAGGTTTAATTGCGATCTTTTGGAAGCAAGATTTTATGGGCTTCTATCGCGGGTTTACCGTTATTGATTTTCTCCTTGGCTTGGCAATCTGTGCGCTAATTTATTTCGGATTTTGGGGCCGAAATCGGCGCTGCTCCAATTGGTTCACTGTCGCCACCGTTATCGGCGTTGAAATTCTTGCTCTGCCTGCCTATTTTCAGTGGCCGGGCAACATCGCCGATGATTTTCACTTCCCCTTTACTACCGAAGAAATATCAGCGATTACAGTGGGTCACTTTCCCTACAGTAACTTCATTCCCCAATACACAGCGCTACTTGGATATCCGATCTCACCCTTCATTAACTTATGGAAGTCGCACTCCCTTATAATTACAACCGGATATTTCACATTTTTGCAGTTTCTTTGCGTAGCAATTGCGGTTCTGCTCCCCGTACTGGTTGGCGGTCGAAAGATATTTGGGGCTGCGCTCATTTTGGTGGCCTTTCCACCGCTAATTCTGATGCGAGAAGTTGATAGGCCACTTACATATTTCGCCACATTCCCCATCAGAATCATTATTCCTATGGTGCTTATTCTCTTAACATTTCTTTGGATTTCTCGAAGTCACGAGCTTGATCGAACGGGAAGAGTTCGGCTAGTCGGGGTTGGCGTATTCGGCGGAGCCACGCTTTTCAATAATCTTGATTATGGAATCCCCGCTTTTGGCGCAGTGGTTTTGGCGCTTTTTCTATCACAGCGGGAAATTCGCATGAGATTTTGGACTGTGTTGTTTTTTTGCACAGGGGCGACCATTCCTTTCATTTTTTTCTACGTGGCGGGTTGGCTTTCTGGCAATCCAGTTCACTGGAGTTACATGCTGACCTTCGCGCGAATATTTGGCGCTGAAAACTATATGGCGGTGCCGATCGATAAATTTGGTCTACACATCGCTTTCGTCTCATTATTTGTGGCGGTGACATCGCTTGGGATAATTCTCATGGTGCGTTCTGCTGGACGCAATAATTTTGCCGCCAGACAGGGCGCTCTTCTGACTTTGATTGGTACTTTCAGCCTCCTCTCCACTGTGTACTTTTCCAGCCGATCATTGGTACCAACTTTGATCTCTGGATACTCCTTTCAGGTGGGAGCATGTTGTGCCGCATTGTTGCCCCTTATTAGTTTTAGCGTGAAGGCGCAAAAAATGAAGCTTGCTGGATTGAGAACTTACTCATTGGCAACTTCCCTTTTCGCAATATTGGCGATTGCATCTTGCGCTGGCGCAGTGTTATTGATCGGAAGCCCCTCGGATAATTTGAGCCATTTTGTAAACGGTAAAGTGAATCTGAGCTATTCAAAATTGCAGAATCTAACTCTCGAACTCGAGAACTCTCTAGCGACGGCCGTCATTGTCAAAGACGTCACCACTTATGACCAAAACCATATTTGGCAGATAGCTCCAATGCCAAGCGCAGTCGAGCTGCAAACCGGGTATCGCTCGGCAGCTTTAACCAGCAATAGTGATTACTTTGTGCTGGCGGACCCCATATTTAGAAGGTTGCAGTGCGCTGCTCTACAGGAAAATTTGGAGGTGAAGTACCTTGTGCTTGAAAGGCGCTCAGCTCTTGCGCTGGATACCGAACCCCTATGCCAGGATCTCTTTGATTTCCCGGGACAAGACTTAGCGCCGACTCCTTCAGATCTAGTTCTACTTACGAGAAACCCTGGAAATTAGTGAAGACACTTCCTATTCAAGATTTAGAACGGATCGCGGGTTATTACCAGGCGAACCATATGGATTTCGTCGGTGCTTCCTTTCTAATTACCGGAGGGACCGGCTTTGTTGGCTCATGGCTTACCGAAGCGCTTCTATATTTGAATCGGGAATTCGAATTAGGTTTAAAGATCACCTGCCTTGTTAGAGATATCTCCAAAGCCGAGAAGATCTTTGCCAAATACTCCCCCAGAGAACTTAATTTTGTTGAGGCAGACGTGGCGTGGTTGACAGAGTTAACCGGCTCATATTCACATGTTTTTCATGCCGCTACACCCACCACAGACCGTTCACTAAAGGGAGATTTAGGGAATATTCGCGCCTCTAGCGTTTTAGGAGCAAGCAATCTTGTCGGCCTGCTGGGGGAAGGTTCAAAGCCACCGATTTTTCTTCATACAAGTTCTGGCGCTGTTTATGGACCCCAGTCAATGGATTTAGAGAAACTTTCCATCTCTACACCAGTTAGAACATCCTCCTTTTCTGATTCAATTTCAGATTTATATGCACGATCCAAGATCGAGACTGAAAAGTATGTTAATGAAGCGGATTCGCAAAGCAAGATCCTGGGCATTAACGCCAGGCTCTTTGCCTTTATGGGTCCGCGCCTACCGTTAGACCAACATTTTGCAATCGGCAATTTCATTTCGGGCGCGGTCACTGACAAGATTGTGATGATCAAAGGGGATGGAAAAAGCGTTCGTTCATATCTGTACGCCGCAGAAATGACTTGCCATCTACTCTTCTTGCTTAGCGCTGGAATTCCTGGAGAATTTCATGTCGGGTCTGATAATGGTTTTGAACTTTCGAGATGGGCGCAGATCGTGGCAGAAGTTTTTGGTGCAGAAGTGAGATTTCTAAATGAAGATACTTCCCCCGCTACACGCTACGTACCAGAAAGAGATTTTAGAATCCCGCAATTGGAGTACAGCCATAGTCGCGACCTAGAAAATCTTGCTCGTTGGCGTGATTGGATCGCCCAAAGCGAACTTCCCTGATTTTTAATTTAGGTGGACTATGTATTCACTACCCGTCAGGGAGGGCGACATTTCATGTATGGGATCCGCAATAAGCGTCCCTTTCTCATCCCGGTGACTGGATACTGCAGGCATTATTACCTGCCCCTCCTGACAAATTACTTCTACGAAGAGTGGCCCGTCTGTGGTCAGCGCCTTGTCGATACCCGCAATAAGCCCTGCCTTGTTAGCAATCTTTTGATATTTGATTCCGTAGGCTTCAGCAAGTTTTTCCCAATTGGGAAATGAGAGTCCGGATTCAACGGTAGTACCGATGAAGTCCTTTGAAAAAAAGGCTTTTTGGGTATTTCGAATTGAGGCATATCCCGCGTTGTTTACGATAAAGATGATTATTTGGCAGTCATTGCTGACTACTGTCGCTAACTCTTGAATATTGAAGTGGGCTGAACCATCACCTGTTACACAGAGGACGCGCCCCCTTTTTGTGATTGATGCTCCAATCGAAGCAGGTATGGCATAGCCCATCGCACCGAGTCCACCCGAAGTGACGAAACGCTGCCCTTTCTTTAATAAAAATGCCTGTCCCATTACGTACCAACTTAGGCCCGCATCGGTCACTATTAAATCTCCGCTTAAAGCGGCCTGGCTGAGTAAATGAATTAGATCGTACATATTTATTTCAACTGTGCTGAGATCGTGAGGTTCATTTCTCACCGCGAGATTAGATTTTCTCTCTTGGTTCAACTGGCTCCAAGCGCTCAGTT
>JANXME010000034.1 GCA_025354785.1 Actinomycetes bacterium
CATTTCCTTGATCGCGACGTGTTTCACTCGTTGAATTAAAGGGTCAAGAGAAAATGCAAATGATCCCCGCAGTTTGCGAGGATCAAAGCGTGAAACCCTTAATAAGTTTCAAAGTAGCGGGGGCAGGATTTGAACCTACGACCTCTGGGTTATGAGCCCAGCGAGCTACCGAGCTGCTCCACCCCGCGTCGGTAGTCGTATCGTAGGTCGCACTCACCCTTGTAACCAAATCGGGAAAACGTTGCCCGTTAATTAAAAAACAAAGTGCAGTAGGGCCTACTTACTCGATTGCGCAGCAATTGCCGCGGCAATCGCTGATTTCAAGCGATTTTGCGCTTGACCGTATGCGGTGAAATCGCCTTTTCCTAAAGCGGTCTGAGCATCTTTAAGCGCTTGGCTAGCACTTGCAAGTGCGGCTGCCAAATTAGATGTCGTAGATCCGGGTTTGCCCGCAGATGGAGTTGTTCCTGTAGCAGTCGTGGTGCCGGAGTTCCCGCCGAATACTTGATCGAGTGCGCCCTTTAAGGTGTCATCAAATCCAATTTGATCTCCGAACGAGACCAATACCTTTTGAAGTAGCGGATATGAGGCCGAGTTTGAAGTGGCCCGTACATATACCGGTTGCACATATAGCAATCCACCTCCGACGGGAAGTGTTAAGAGATTGCCCAGTACTACATCAGAGCCACCTTGGCGAAGCAGAGACAACGAGTTGGCGACAACTGGTTTTGCTTCGAAGTTGGATGCAACCTGTGATGGACCAGCGATGTTTGTACTTCGCGGCAATTGCAGTACTGAAATTTTTCCATAATCTGGACCCGGATCGGAGATAACTGAGGCGAAAGCTGAGAGGTTCTCGCGGCCACCCACAGGTACAAATGGAGTCGTAAGTTGGAAGGAAGGCTTGGTCGCACCTGGCATTTGTAGTGTCAAGTAATAGGGTGGCTGGGCATTGGCATTTGCGCCAAAGGTGGAGGGATCGCGAGGAACTCTCCAGAAATCTTGCCCGCCATAAAAAGCACTTGCCGTCGTTACGTGATATGAACTTAAAATATCTCGTTGTACTCGGAATAGATCTTCAGGATAGCGAATGTGATCTAACAGGTCTTTAGAAATAGCGCTCTTTGGTTTGACCACATTTGGATAAGCCTTGCTCCAAGTTTTCAAAACCGGATCGGAAGTGTCCCACTGATACAAGCTGACAGTACCGTCGTAAGCATCCACAGTGGCTTTTACCGAGTTACGAATGTAGTTGATAGAAATATCAGCTTGCGCCGTAATGGAAGCAGAGTTTGAAGTTAGCGCATCTGTAGTTGCGCCCGAAAGCGTGGTCTTGCGTGAGTAGGGGTATCCCGCGCTAGTGGTGTATCCGTCGACAATCCATTTAATCTTTCCATCAATCAGCGCAGGATATGGATCTCCATCCAGAGTTAACCACGGAGCGACTTTGGCAACTCGATCGCGGGGATTTCGTTCAAAGAGAATCTTGGAATCCTTATTAATCAAATTGGAGAGAACGATCCTCTGCTCCCGATACTTAATGGCAAAGACCAATCGGTTAAAGAGAGAACCCATGGGGACTCCGCCTTTACCAGTGTAAGTTACGTTCTTTTGACCATTGGCTGAAGAGTCATCGGGGTAATCGAGTTCTACCGGTGAAGAGGTCTTTGCTCCACCAATGATCGAATAATCAGGCACATTCTCACCGAAGTAGACACGGGGTTCAAACTTTCCTAAGCCTTTCGTCGGTGGCAAATCTCCGACAACGAAGGAAGGCTTACCGTCAGCGTCTCGTACATTTCCATAAGCTGCGACAAAGCCGAATCCATGGGTATAAACGAGATGGTCGTTAATCCAATTTCGACTTGGATTTCCAGCCAAATTCAATTCGCGCACTGCCACAACTGTGTCTCGCTGTACTCCATCTACCTTATAGCGATCAATATCTAAAGAAAATGGAAAGGTGTAATAAGGCTTAATTTGCTGGAGCTGGCGAAAAGTCGCTGAAAGTACATTGGGATCCATCAAACGAATATTGGAAATTGTTGCGGCGTCTTTAGAAAGTTGACCCGCAGAAGTTGCAATAGTGGCCTGATAATCGGTGACCTTGACGTGATCAATTCCATAAGCGGCGCGGGTGGCGTCAATATTTTTCTGAATAAATGGCGCTTCTTTGGAAGACTCACTTGGCTTAACCTGGAATTGTTGAATAAGGCCCGGATACACGCCAGAAATTAAGAGAGAAGAAACCACCATGAGCGCCACTCCGGCTGCGGGCAGAACCCAAGAGCGGCGAATGATATTTGCAAAAAATAGCAACGAGATTACAACCGCGATTCCCGCCAGGATAGCTTTGGCAGGCAAGACTGCATTTACATCTGTATAAGTGAGCCCGGTGATCAAGTTTCCGTCGGTGAGAGCTAGGTGATATCGATCCAGCCAATAAGCCGCGCCCTTGATAAGCACAATGATGCCCATGAGAACAGAGAGCTGAACGCGGGCCGAAACGGTGGTGCGATCTTCTCTGACCTGGGGACGGATGCCACCATATAAATAGTGAACAACTGCCGCAGCAATTAGCGAAAGGATTACAGTTGAAATTCCCCACTCGACCAAAGATTGCCAGAATGGCAATCGAAAGACGAAGAAGGAGATGTCCAATCCAAATTGTGGATCCTTCACTCCAAAGGGGGTGGAATTCTTAAAGAGCAGCCAAGAGCTCCAAAGAGTAGATCCCGCAGTTCCGGCAAAGTAGAAGAGAACAAGAGCCAAACCCGCTGTAACGTAGCGGCGAATCGGTTCCAACTGGCCGCGATAGCGCTCCAAATTATCGGCCTCGACGGTGAGAGGAACATAGAGCGGGCGACGACGATATGCGATCAATATATTGGCCGTAATAATTAGTGAGGTAACTCCTCCAAATACCAAAAAGAGTAGGCCTTTGGTAAATAAAGTTGTCTTCCAAACGGTGGTGAAATCCACCGACTTAAACCAGAGCCAATCGGCGTAGAAGCCGCTGAGCGAAGCCAAGATGGCTAAGGCAACGGCGACAATACCGGCGGTGATAACCATAATTCCGCGGCGCTTAGGCAGCCGGGGCAGGTTTGGACGAGTTGGAAAGCTGGGACCATTAAATGAACTCATGTACCAACGCTACCGAATCTACTGCCAAGTGCAATATGAGATTGAATTTCGCGAATCCCTCAAAACTGCTACAGCTTCCCTGAGCGTCGCCACCGAAAAAACCTGCAAACCCGCAGGGATATGTGCTATCTCGGCACAGTTGGCGGCAGGGGCTAAGAAAACAGAGGCTCCGGCTCGATGGGCCGCAATTAATTTGTCACCAATTCCCCCAATGGGGCCGACTTTTCCCATGGAATCAATCGTGCCCGTTCCAGCCACCGTTCGTCCCTTTAGAAAATCTTCCGTAGATAATTTGGTAACGATGCCAAGGGCAAAAACCAATCCACCGCTCGGACCGCCTGTCTTCTTTAAATCGAACGAAATCGGAAATGGCAAGGTGTATTTGAGAACAAGTTTGCCGGTCGAACTAGTGACATGAGTTCGATGCACCGTGAAACCCAAATAGGTCAGGGCCGAGACTTTTGCCGCTTCCTGTGAATCCAACATTTGGGCAGTGTTTTCTGCATCAATCTGCTTGGTCGACTTTGCAGATGGATAGATCACATCACGGGGCAGGACAATTGACTCCCCATCGATCCAAGATCTCAAGACATCTCCACCAAATATTCGAGAAGACGGGCTAGTCGCGTAGACGGTGGTCAAGAGTAATTTTCCGTTTACTGGAAAAGTTTGTTGACTGGGAATCGTAATGACCGATTTCAATACATCCGTTCCGGCGCCAGGGGCAATAACTGCGTAGGGCAACGGCAGTAGGAGGCTAGAGAGCAAGAAAAAGCCCACCAGAAAGACAGCCGAAGGCGGCATCGTGAATTCTTTAGCCATTCGAGCGCCTCTAGAAAATGTCTATCTGGTTATTCGGAAGGTTGTTGCGTTCGTTGAGACTCTTTTTCTTGCGCCGCGGCCAAAGCTGCATCGGCCTCTGCTCGATCCCGAAAGGAGTTTTGAAAACGTTGAAATTGACCCACAGATCTCGTCGTCTCGTTCTGAAAGCGAGTTTGAAACTTCGTCACCCAGAGGACATATACGAGAACGCTAACCAGGGCGGCGAGTGGAATAAGCCACCAAATTAAGGCAGAGGTTGCGCTGGACATGGTCTGAGCCTACCGCCTCGGGAACAAAGCGCTCTCCCGCATTGTTCTAGTCAGTAGTTCCCCACACCTGGCCAGTAGAGCGCTTGCTAGTGCAATACTGGCTACCGGAAAGTTGGTTGGGAAAAATTTGCGCTAAGGAGAAGCGATGGCACCCTTTGGCTTCACACCTGCCGAGAACCCCGATGGTTCAAAAAACCCGGGTGACCCAAAAAACCCCGATAGTTCGAGAAACCATGGAGACTCGAGAGGCTCGAACGATCAAGTTGCTTCAAGTAACTCAGGTGGCTCTCCATCTATCTCAAACTCCGATAACTCAGGAAATCTCGGCGATAGCGGAATGCAAGAGAATGCAAATCCTGATTTCGCCGCGCTATTTTCCTTTCTTCAATCTCAAATGCAATCTCAATTTGGTGAAGCAATTCCGACCGAATTAAGTATCGATATACAAGCCCAATTCGCAAAACTTGGGATAAACCCGATGGGATTTCTAAATGCCATGGCACCGACTTCTTCGGATTTGCCCCTTGAAATATCGCGAGAGCTCGCCAAGAAGTTCGTCAGCGCCCAAGGTTTCAAGCCAGTTGGACTTACAGATGTTGCACAATTAAAAGAAGCAATGGGTATCGCTGATCTTTGGTTAAATGATGCGACAGTCTTCCCTGCGCACTCCAGCGATATGAATATTTTCAGTCGAGCCGACTGGGTAGATGCAACGATGGATGGTTGGAAGCAGAACGTCGAACCACTGGCCGCTGGACTTGCCCGCGCGATGACCGCTCTCGTCGAAGGACAAGAAATGCCAGAGAACGCCCCTCCTATTGCGCAAGTTGCAGGATTGCTGCGAACTTTCATTGGAACCATGATTGCGACGCAATTAGGTCAATGCATTGGTGGCTTAGCCTCTTCAGTTACCGGCGCCCACGATGTTGGATTGCCGTTAATGCAGCCAGCGCGACCGGCCTTAATCCCTGAAAATATCGATAGCTGGAGCAGAGACATTGGTGTAGACGCTGCAGAAATCCGTATATTCCACGCCTTAAGAGAAGGCGCGGTAGCTAGACTTTTCGAAAATAATCCATGGTTGGTCGATTACATTCGGGCAGCGATTGCCGAATATGGCAAGGGCATTCGGATAGATATTGAACAGATGCAAAGACAAGCCCAAGACGCTATTGAAAGCGGAGAAATTGACCCAAATAATCCGGAGACTTTTTCAGTTGCTCTAAATCAAGGTCTATTTACTCCCGAAGAGAGTCCTCAGCAAGTCGCTGCCCTTACAAAATTAGAAACTGTGCTGGCGTTAATCGATGGATGGTCAGATGATGTAACGACCTTGGCAGCAGCAGATCGACTACCTTCACTTGTGGCGCTGCGCGAAACACTTCGCAGACGACGTGCTACCTCATCTCCGGCTCAACAGCTTTTCTCCACTCTCTTCGGATTGGAAGTATCACCGCGGATGGCTCGGGAGGCCGGTTCATTTTGGAGCAAGATCCGCGAACTCGAAGATGTGAGCCACCGAGATCAAATATGGAGTGGAATACTTCCAACCCACGAAGAACTCCTAGATCCGAGCACATTCTTAAGTAGCGTGCGAGTGCCAGATGATCTCTCTGGTTTGATTTAGTCCAGAGTTTCAAAGTAGAGAACGCTCCGAGAATGGCCTGAGAGTGGCTTCTCAAAATTTCACCAATTGAGCTTTAGAGATTTGGTTTAGCCCCGCGACCGAAATCTCCACTCAAAATCTGTGAACAGTCGACCAAGAAAAGGCTCAGGAAAAGGCTCAGGAAAGGCGAAGTCCCCGGGCGCTCGATCCTTTATCTGCCTTCCCCTTGCAGATAGAGAACGGTTATCCGAGGACTTCGTAAGCGAAACGTACGTCAGATTTGGTGGAGAATCAACTGGCAGAGCGGTCAGAATCCCAAACCTTTTTGCTACCGTGCGACTATGAGCGCGGGAGATCTCGGCGACCACCAGGTAAGTCACCAGGTAAGTCACCAGGTAAATATGGCGCTGCCTGTCGCCTCCGGCGCCCCAGAATTGCCCGGGATCGGAGATGGCGAAATAGTTGTCATACGCTCGACCAGG
>JANXME010000052.1 GCA_025354785.1 Actinomycetes bacterium
GGTTTCATTTACAACTACAATACAGTTGTTGAACGTCATGCCTCTTAGATGAGACGTTGTAGAAAAGTCAACAAGACCTTTGGTGCGTAGGATATCGTAACCGTCACCGCGTCCGAACAGGTCGTCACAAATAGTCTTATACGGTTCTTCATATACCTTTGCCTTTTCCTTTGCAGATCCCGGTAGAAATCCCATGTCACGAGATGGCACAACGGAACGGATGACTACAACCTTGTCGTATCGGCTATTCTTCGCGAGGAGATCTTCTAATGCCAGAAAGAGACTGATGAAGGTCTTTCCAGTTCCTGCTACTCCATGTAGCATAAGATGGTTCCCAGTGTCGTACTCTTGAAAAGTTCGATTTTGATTCTCCGTTAGTGGTTTGATTACCTTGAGACTGAAGTGCTGCGGTTGCTTGTTGCCCGTCTTTGACTTTGCCATCATTACTCTCTTTGGTTATGTTAGAAACGAAAAAGGGAATAGCAGCTTCATCGCCACTATTCCCTCTAGGAAACCACTTAGACATTTAACACCGATTACAATACTGTAAAGATATTGATGTTCATCATAGAATTTACTTTAGCTTACCCTCTTTCTTAATTTTGTTAACGTGCTTATAAAAGATTTCTTTCGTCTTAGTTTCTTTGATGGTCTTATTCTTACGATAGTTATCACCCAATGGAGAATTGGGATGACCTTCGCCGATCTTAGCAAGAACTTCCTTGAAAGTGTTATCCGTCTGACTGTCTAATCCACCAAATGTCTTTCCATTGAAAGATAGTGTGGGTACAGAATCATGATAACGTTCTAGCTCCGGATGATCTTTCTTATACTGATCATATTCACTGATCTTCAAATCAATGGTGATAATCTTACTAGATTTCTTATTCTTGAATGTATAGGTCATGTTGTTCCTTCACTTGTATTTATAAACCAAGATGGGGTTTCACGTCGCTTCCACGTCGCAATATTTTTCTTATTGTTTATGTAGTATCTCCTATAGGAACCTACGACATCACCGGCGATCTTACATTCATCGGGCATACAAGTAGGAGGCTCTGACCACGAAATATCGTAAGAAATATTTTCTGGAGCATTGAGTAGAGTCAATCGCAGACGGTCTGTCGCATGAATCTTACCATAGCGATAGTAATATTCCTGTAATAAAAAACAGAAATGGTCATACGTCCAGCGATACTGATCTATGCCGGAACGTACCCAAATCGCGGAAGGATGATTCTTGTGAGTAGGGTTGTAGATGTCTTTGGGCGCGTTCTCTCCGTCAAGCACGTGATGTGCTGTGGAAAGCAACTGCGCCATTTCTAGAATCATCTTGATGACATGTTTGTCGCAATTAGCCTCTGCAGCGAGGCGAGGATCTTTGTCTAAAAAGAAGATGTTCAAGGCTTGTAGACCGGTGTGCGAATCTTACCCATTTCAATTAAATCCCGAAGAATAAAAATTTGTGGAATGGTCAACTCTTCGAGATAACCATTGTCAGTGGCAAACTGATACGCCTCTACCTTATCATCGGCAGAGGCGGGAACAGTTCCGTTGATAATGCTAATAGCAATATCATGCAGAACCATCTTAGTAGTCTGAGCTACCGCGTGAACCAAAGCTGGAAACTCCAAGAGAGCTACGGATGTCAGAGAACTCACGATCAGTGATCTCAGCAATCTCTAGATCCTTGTCAGGAACCGGAACACTACCATCATCAACCTTAGCCTCCACCTTGACAAGACTCTTCTTGGTAGGAGTCGGGGTGCTGTTGTTACGACGGAACTGAGGAACAACAATATCCCTATTGATCAGCTTGTACGCAACAACCCGACGCCCATTGTATACGCTCTCAATATTTGCCTTGAAGAGACGCTTTAGCTCGTGAATGTACACGGGCACGGAAACATCTGAGACGCCAAGAGTCTTGGCGATGGTTTCCTTACTAACCTTATCCCCCGCCTTCAGGAGAGAGATTAGACGAAAATTCTGCGTTGCATTTGCCATTATATAATCCTAAAATCAACCAACTGTAATAGTATACCTGAACGAACTGTAAAAGTAAAGCTACTTAATATCCTTGAGAGCATCAGCCTTCTTCTTGTCCTCTCGAATCTCGATAAAGACAGGTAGGAACAGGCTTGTTTCACCATTCTGATTCTTGATCAGAGAATTGTACTTTACGGTGATGACCTTACCCACGACATCCTTCTTGGTGATCGTGTTTCGGAGTTCATCCGAGAAACCTGTACCAACCGAAACCTTCAACTTCTGATCTGCGGACTCAAGCACCAGAGCACCCAGAAGTCCCGTAATACGACCCGTGCCCTCCTGCCAGTCAGTACAGACAAGATCACACTCTAGCTCGTTCTTAAATTTGAGTTGATGCTTGACTCGCTTATCTTCCCAGCCAGCCAGAGGATCCTTGAGTAGAATGCCTTCCTCACCAGAGAGAATCGCCAGATCGAAAAGACGATTGACATCTTCAAGATTCTGCGCGAACTTAGAGTTAGCAATGCTGATCTTATCAGTAGTCGGATAATCTATCATACCCATGCGGTCATGGTAGTTCATACCACAATGACCACTCATGAAATTCTCATAGAGGATCGCATCCCAGATCGTGCAGACAACCATAGCAGCTTCGTCGGGACCAATCGTACCCTTGACTGATTTGTTAA
>JANXME010000077.1 GCA_025354785.1 Actinomycetes bacterium
GTGGGACTACCCTTCGCAATAACGACCAAATTAGAATCGTCAATACGGGAATCGCAACCAACAGCAGCCCTGAAAGTTTAGCATTGGTTCGGACGGCCAAAATTATGGCTCCCATCCCAGTTACTGGCGCTGCCAGCATCATTGTCAATCCCATAAAGAGAACCATTTGTACTTGCTGCACATCATTTGTGTTTCGAGTTATTAGCGACGGGGCTCCAAAATGGTTCAACTCTCTGCTAGAAAAGTTTTCAACGGCAGAAAAGACAGCACCGCGCAGGGTCTTTCCAAATGTCATGGAGACTTTGGAACTCAAATAGACCAGGAATATGGACGAGACCATTACCATCGCGGCGCAGGCCAACATAACCGAACCCATTTTCCATATATATGAAACATTCCCTTTGGCAACGCCATTATTTATGAGATCAGCATTTAGCGTTGGAAGATAAAGGTTGGCAATTGATTGAACCAGTAAGAGCCCAAGAATGATGTAAAGACTGCGCTTGTAAGGCACCAGATATTCTTTTAGAAGAGTGACTAGCAACTAGAATTACCTACTTTCCAAGTGCAATGCTAAGGGACCTCATTCCAAATAGCTCCTTATCGCGCAATTGCGATCCAATCTAGATTTCTTTTGCAAAGAGTTGGCAATTGCGATTTTGCTACCGCTTGAACGCGCGCGTCACCTGGAGCTTGGGACGATATATAGAGAGGTCCCATTGGGGATTTCACACTGCTTCCAGGAATTACCCAAGGCGTCTTATAAAGAACAGTAAGCAAATGTGGACCTGCCGCCAGGGCAGCCCCGCCGACCGGATTAGTTAAGTAGGGATTTCCTTCAAATTGCGACTGGCCGGAAAAGACCTCTATTCCATCAACCAGTATTTGCATTTGGCCAGGATATGACCCACCCAACCAGAATCGATACTCTCCAGCAATATCTACTGAAAAGCTTTTAGAGAATCCTCCACCTCCACCAATATTTACACCCCCCGCGACGCTTGAATTTATCGACCAACCACTTGGAAGTACGGCGTCTGAAAACGGCACCATGTATATCTTTTCCCGCTCAACCATAAACACTTTATCTGTCGGACTTCTATCCGCAAGAAAAGCGCTCACCTCGCTGCAAGAAGGAATTGCAGCCGGATTCATATTGTTACCAAGGAGGAGAGTTTTTTGAACAACGTATTTTAGTTTGTTCCGTATCCATACTTCATAATTATCGCCAGATCTCGCGAGTGAAAAATTCAAGGGTGGGCGGCTCAGGCGCGCAGATTTACGGAGCACGAGAAGGTTGAAATAATTTATTGAAGTCTCTGGAAAGAGTTCGATATCGGCCGTGGCTCCCTTTGGTACCTCTGTGCCGTCCCGCATCGGTATCAAATGAACTCGTAACTCTCCGGGAGATTCTGCTCCAATATCTCGTAACAAGTAACGCGATCCAATGGGCGAATAATCCGCCATCAAGGTGGGGCCTTTTCCTGCGAATTCTTTACCAATAGTCCTAAGTTCATCTATTTGAGAATGTGGGGCTATCCAAGTGTTCCGATATGTCAGCGAATCTGAGAGCAAAACCCCAAATATCACGATGCCCGCCAATACGAGAGTGATGACCTTGGAAGTCTTTGAACTCGTACCAAGAACCCAACCTATCTCGCTCTTTTCTTTTTCTTCCCATACTCCGTGAATCACAGCAAGCAGAAAAATAGGTGACGCAACGGCAATTGCCTTGCCAGTGATCCAGGCACCAGCATAGAGATAAGAGAAAGTAACAACGATTGCAGTTGCAAGAAGAAGCGAAGGAATTGCCCAGTCACCGCGGTGTATGGATCTATAAAGGGCTAAGCCAGCGAAATAGATAGCGATTCCGATTATCCCATATGTGAATTGCATGGATGCGGGAGCAATACGAAAGTTATTGCTGGGCCAGATACCGAAAACCTGAAGAGGATTCAATTGGCCATACAAATTTCCCAAATCCTTGATTTGCGGAACCAGAAATCTGAGCAATGGACTACCGCTCGCTAGCGCATATACCAAACCCGCGGCTGCGATCGAAGACCCGACCAACAGAATCTGAAAATACTTACTACTCTTTTGTGAGACTGCGACTAGTAGTGCCACAAAGGCAATAGGCAATATAAAGACTAGACTTGTCTTTGCTCCGATGAAATAGAGCGCAAAAATCGTTACTAATAGATACAGAGCACTCGAAATACGAAGCCTCATACCCACCATCGAAAAAATTTTCATCGCAAAGAAAACTATAGGGATGACTAAAATAACTTCTTTTATTCCGCCCCACATAACATATGAAAAAATAGTAGATGCTAGCGTTGCAAAGGTTGCGCTTAAGACCGTAAGGTAATTTGAATGAGTGCGTTTCCTTAGAGTTTCTATGAACAACAGCGCTATTAGCGCCGCACAAAAGGATAGAAAGGGCTGAAAGAGCCATGCCATGTCTATCTTTACGATTTTGGCAAGTACCCCAAATGGAATGAGTCCCCCAGTTGGATAGGCAAATTGGCCACTATTGGCATCTCCATAATTGAACGCACTTACGCCAAGGTAAACTTGCAATACACGATCGTAGGTAGTTAGCACGGTAGCCGGAATTGAATGCCCCTGGCTCATTAACCTATTTGCTATGGCGTACCACGAGGCGTTGTCATCGAGTTGTACCCAACCGGCCCAAGTGGGTTTACCGTACATAATCAGTGGAAAACTAAAAATTAAATAGGTCAATGCACCTGCAGCCGCGCTAAGCGGATCAAACTTTAAGTATCTTCTATATCGAACTCGACAAAGAGTTATCCCAACGATTGCGAGCAAACCGATAATAGGGGAAGCAAGGTGCGCCCACTTTGTACTTGAAGTAATAAGACTTCCAAGTACCACAATAGAAAGGAAGCCCAAAACTATTAATTCATAAAATTTCAATTCTTTCCGAGTGATCAGGGCAAAAATAAGTCCCAATCCGTATGAGAGTATCGCTAGCACTATCGGGGCAACGACCCAGATCAAAATCATCTCGACCATGAAAATGTCGCCCTCATTTCACACCTTTTGATAAAGGTAACTGACTGGTAAAAGTATACTTATGGCTTGCTAATTCGCCTCAACTAACTCTTTGAGTCTTACTAGGCTTTTTGCCACGGCCATCTGCGTCCACGGGTAAGCCTTTCGCATTTTCAACCATAGTTGTGAGATCGAAGTCGTTCCATCGAAGGTCTCGGTGACTTCAGTTTCAAGCTCTGAAATTTCACGCAATGTGTACCTCCAACGCCAACGTCCAAAGTGACGCCAGGCGATACATCTATTCTCCTCAAATTCGACCACCGTATTGAGTATCTTGTAATTGATACCAAGTCGCATTTGCATTCCAAATTTGGATCCAAGCGCGAGACGATCCGGGCCGCTGATGCTGCCTTTAATAGTCTTTGTGCCGTCAATCTCAAGATGTTTCCTGGGATCTGCCAAGATGTCAAAGATCTTACTGGCCGGAGCGCTGATTCTAATTCGAGCAGATTTAATTTTGCTGTTTCCAGTATCCAATATTTCAGACCTTAAGGGGCTTGCCTCTTTATCCATCTACTGATACTACAACCACGGAACTAAATCTTTTGCGAAAAGAAAATGCAATTTCAAAATTCTATTTACCTGAAACT
>JANXME010000164.1 GCA_025354785.1 Actinomycetes bacterium
GTCAATTCTCCGGCTGTCCGCGCCGATATTCCAGCAACAAAAAATTCCATCAACTTCAACTGCTTGCTTTCCGCTAATTTACAATGCTTTACGTACACTTGACTGTCCTAACATGCTTCATGTTAGGTGTCAGCCCCAATAGTTATATTGCTTAAATTCGATCGCGAAGCGATCTGGAGGGGCCTTGTATGACCTCATCCGGTAGCGATTTATCTAAAATACGCAGTATTTTAATAAATCGCTACCGATAGGGGATCCAAGGGGACTTGTCCCCTTGGCCTTTCACTTTCAACACCTAAGACATCGTCCCCCTTTGCCCCTCAAACCCTCCCACACCGCCTCTAAATCCCAATCCGCCGCGCCGTCGCAAGGCCAGGGAAGCTCTAGGCCTTGAGGGGTGAGGCAGCGTTGGGGGAGGCCTACTGGGAAGTTTAGCGGTAAATACTCCGCCAGGGCCATCCAGGCGCTCAGGCCAAAAACGCTTTCATGGGCGCAGGAAAGGACGGTATGCGGCCAAATACTGGCAGGGAAGTCCAGGCCCAGGATGCTGGGTTTGATGGCAAAAAGTCCAGGCCAATGGGCGTCGAGGGCACGTTCTACGCCAAAGGGCTGGCACAGCGACTCATCCAAGGCCAAGGGCGTAGATGTATCGCGAGCCATTGCAGCCAAGGTGCTTTCCTGACCCACAGGTAGTAGTTGCTCCAAAAAGGCAATTTTAGGCGTTTTTTGTGCAAAATGCAGCCACTTCATCGCTGTTTTAACATTACATTGCCCGTTGGCATCTAAGCGAATGCTTTTTACACGGTCTAAAAACGGCTTGAGGGCCTCCTGCTCAGCCTGGGGGTCCTGCTGGCCGATTTTGACCTTGATGTGCTGGACACCTGGGCTAGGGGCTGGCCGATGCGGACCCATGAGCTGGCATAGGGCCAAGGTGTGCTTTGATCCCTGTGGCCGTGCGGGGTCCAAGGCCGCTAGGCCAAAGCGACAGGCCGGCAGCTCTTTGGGAGCCACGGGCCATGAGGCCATTGGGAGGGCCTTCAGGTACTCGCTGGCCTGCTCAAAGCTTTCCGTACCACGTTGTTCGAATACGGCCACCTCACTGAAGCGCACGCCGTTACCTTGCTGTGCACGCAGCACCCAGCCACGTTTTTCAGGCAAAGACCCTAGCGCTAATCGGTATTCCATAAAAAATAATTGACAAAATAATGGGGTTTATTGCTGTTCCAGTTTCACTTAAAAGTCAAGCTTTCAAAGCAATCCATAAAATACACCCGGATCGCGAAGCGATCTGTGAGGGGCTTAGGGCGTGTCATCAATTAATCCTGATCTAACTTCCTAACTCAAAACGGATAATGAGAGCCCTGAAAGGGCGAATGCTTGTCAGCCCAGGGCTTTAGCCCTGGGTTAGGCATGGAAAAAAGATTTAGAGCCCTACAGGGGCGATTCATTAAACCTGATATATTGTCCATGGTTGATTTTTAGATAAATTTAATGTATTTAATGAATCGCCCCTTCAGGGCTCTCATTTTGTGGTTTATTTAAAAAATTTTATTGATACTCCCCGATCGCGAAG
>JANXME010000176.1 GCA_025354785.1 Actinomycetes bacterium
GCCAACTTCCTCGGTCATTTCTTGCAGAATCGAAAGCGAAATTCGTCGACCATTCAAATCCTGTCTTACTCCAAGAATAATCTCATCCAGAACGCTCACGGTTGGCTCTTGTCATTTCGTTCATTCTTCATGGTGGAATCAAAAGTTGACTCTAGAGTTGGATCGATACCTTCATCTAGAGCACGCCAAGAGGTAACAATTTTTGGCTGGCGCTCATATTTGCTAGGTAACTTAATTATTCTTCTAACGAGAAAAAAAGTTCCCGCTGCTAGCAGGAATATGACTAGCAAGTCCTTAAATATCATAAGGTGAGCAAACTATTAGCTGCCTGAATCGCTCCTAGTACCGCTGCAGCTTTATTCATGGTCTCCAAGTTCTCAGTCTCAGGATCGGAATCTGCCACGATCCCTCCGCCGGCTTGTACGTAGGCCTTTCCCCGATATAGAACTGCGGTCCGGATAGCAATACAAGCATCAATATTTCCAGTGAAATCAATGTAACCAATTGCTCCCCCGTAGATGCCACGACGGGTAATTTCCAATTCCTCAATAATTTCCATGGCCCGCGGTTTGGGTGCTCCCGACAAAGTTCCAGCCGGAAATACTGAGTACAGAGCATCTACTGGAGTGCAGCCATCAGCCAGGGTTCCAGTTACTGTAGAAACGATATGCATTACATGCGAAAATCGCTCGATTTGCATGAAATCAACCACTTCCACGCTTCCTGGCGCGCAGACTCGGCCTAAGTCATTTCTGCCCAAATCCACCAGCATCAGATGTTCAGCGCGCTCCTTCGGGTCCGCCAATAATTCCACGCCTAACTTGTGATCCTCCTCTGGAGAATCAGAACGCGGTCGTGTACCAGCAATGGGATGAATCAAGACTTCGCCATCTGTTACTTTGACCAAGGCTTCTGGACTGGATCCCACTATTTCTATACCGCCAGCCAAGCGGAAGAGATACATATAAGGGCTGGGGTTATTTAGGCGCAACATTCGATATACATCTATGGCATCGGCGCGACACTCCATGGTAAAGCGTTGAGAGACCACAACCTGAAACGCCTCTCCTGCCACTATTTCCTTTTTTGCCAGATCGACGTTGGCTCGATGTTTATCCGAAGTCGTGTCGCGCAAATAATTCGGCGCAAGCTTAGTAGAAAGTTCAGAAATTTTGCTGGGCAATGAAACCTGCAAATCGCTTTGCATGCGATCAAGTCGTCCTTGCGCATCTTCCCAGGCTAGATCGATCCGTTCGTTACTTCCATCCCAATTAATGGCATTTGCGATAAGTGTTATGGAGCCTTCTTTATGATCTAACACTGCCAAGTCGCTGGTTAACATGAAAGCTAAATCCGGGATAGGTAGATCTTTGCGGGTGAGGTTCGGCAATTGTTCCAACGCCCTTACACAGTCATAGCCCATGTAACCCACCAAACCGCCGGTCAAAGGTGGCAATCCAGCGATTTTCGGCGATCGCAAATGCACGGAAGCAATTTTCAGGGCATCAAGAACGGGGATCCCAACTGGAGCTCCCGCGGGAACTACGCCTTGCCAAATTGCTTTACCATCTCGCTCTGTCAAAGTAGATTGACTATGAACGCCGATAAAAGAGTAACGCGACCAAACTCCACCAACCTCTGCGCTCTCCAGTAGAAAAGTACCGGCAGCGTTTTTGGCCAATTTTTGATAGACACTTAGGGGCGTTTCACTATCGGCTAACAACTTTCGTGTTACGGGCAGAACATTAAAATTCTCGGCGTAGGCACGAAACTGCGCCAAATTCATTTAGGGACTTCTATCGGTCTATGAAAACAAGTAAATGCTCCAGTGTGACAAGCGGATCCAACTTGATTGACAATGAGCAAGAGGGCGTCCCCATCACAATCCAAGGCGAT
>JANXME010000205.1 GCA_025354785.1 Actinomycetes bacterium
ACGGGGCAAAATCAGCGGGTCAGTGTTGTTCGGAAGCCAGACCTCCTCCAATCTTTTGGCGAGCCCGACTAGTGGAAATCGTTCAACGCCCAACTCTCGCAAAGCCCTGGCAGCTGCGTTTACTTGAGGAGCGCCGCCGTCGACCACGATTAATTGGGGGTGGTAGGCGAACTTTCCAACTTTGCCGCCGCTTTCTCTGAGAACAATTTGATCCACGGAGGTTTCCGCCAACAGGCGCTTTATGCGACGAGTAATTACTTGATGAATTGCGCGGGTGTCATCCCATGCGGTATCGGTGTCAATTATGAATCGGCGATATTGGCTCTTCTTCGCCATGCCATCCTCGAAGACAACCATGGAGGCGACAACCGAAGTCCCGGAAATATTTGAAATATCAAAACATTCAATACGAAGCGGAGGTTGATCAAGTCCTAGCGCGACTTGTATTTCTTCTAGCGCTTGCCCGCTAAATGCACTATCTGCCGACCTCTTATTGACATATTGGACTAGCGCGTAGCGAGCATTTCTAAGCACGGTCTCCAATACCTCAACTTTTTCACCTCTTTGCGGCGTCTTTATTTCTACCCGCGCGCCTCTCTTTTCACTAAGCCATTCTTCTAGCGCCCAGACTGCTCTTGGCAGTTCGTTCAAAATTATCTCTCTCGGGATCTCTGAATTTGGTATCTCTGAATTTGGTATCTCTGAACCTTGACTTGAACCGTAAATCCAGGCAAGCAGCGCAGAAATCTCATCTTCGCCTTCCAGACCACGTTTTGGATCCAATAACCATGAGCGAGAACCTTTGATGGCTCCGCCACGGACCACAAAAATTGATACCGCGGCGTGGGCGCCCTCTCGATATATCCCAATAACATCGGCATCAAAACTGGCCGAAAGTGAGGCATCGGCTGACTCGCGAGAGCGCTGCATCGCCGATATCTGATCGCGAATTTTTCCGGCTCGCTCGAACTCTTCATTTTTTGATGCAGTAGCCATCTCAGTCTCAAGGGTTGGGAGAAGATCACTAATTCCAGCCTCCATAAAAGTTACCAATCGACCGGCGAGATCGGCATGTTCAACTTGAGAAATCCATTGCACGCACGGAGCCGCGCATTTTCCTATATCCCCTAACAGGCACTGTCTCTTACTTCGGCGCGCCTTCTCAAAATTGCCATCGGTACAAGACCTGACCGGAAAAACTTTAAGGACGGTATCGAAGGTGTTACGCAGAGCCCAGGTGTGGGTGAAAGGGCCAAAATACTTAATCCCCGGTCGCTTCTGCTTTCGAGTTATGAATACCCGCGGGAATTCCTGATTTAGAGAAACCGCCAGATAGGGATAGGACTTATCATCGCGAAACTGCACATTGAATGGCGGGTTGTATTGCTTAATCCACGAGAACTCCAACTGCAGTGCTTCTACCTCGCCGTTTACGATTGTCCAATCCAGGCGCACCGCTTCATGCACCATACGATCGGTACGATCAGGCAAATTGCTTTGAAAGTAACTACTCAACCGGGACTTAAGACTCAGCGCCTTCCCGACATAGAGCACTCGATCATCGGAGTCGAAGAAGCGATAAACCCCTGGAAGCGCTGGAATATCAGCGGGGCGATAGGAAGCAGGATCGGCCATAATCCAAGGGTTCTTTACTTCAAGACCAGAGAGCTCGCCAGGTTATGCTGCAAGATCTCGGATAAATATTGCCCGGTGTAGCTCTTAGTATTTCCCGCGACATCTTCTGGAGTTCCTTCTGCCACGACGATTCCACCACGAAACCCACCTTCGGGACCTAGATCTATTACCCAATCTGCAGACTTAATAACATCTAGATTGTGCTCAATCACAACTACTGTATTGCCAGAATCAACTAGCCGGTTTAGGACGCCAAGCAGCTTGCTCACATCTTCAAAGTGAAGTCCAGTGGTCGGCTCGTCCAAAACATAAATGGTTCTTCCGGTAGACCGACGCTGTAGTTCAGTAGCCAGCTTCACCCGTTGCGCCTCGCCCCCGGAGAGAGTTGGCGCAGATTGGCCTAGGCGAACATAGCCCAAACCCACATCGCAGAGGGTTTTCAAATATCGAAAAATTGCCGGTACCGCCTCAAAGAAATCACGCGCTTCTTCTATTGGCATATTCAATACTTCGGCGATGGTTCTACCTTTATAGTGCACTTCTAGCGTTTCGCGGTTATACCGAGCTCCATGGCAGACTTCGCATGGTACATAAACATCGGGTAAGAAATTCATCTCAATTGTAATCGTGCCGTCTCCCGCGCAGTTTTCGCAACGACCACCCTTAACGTTAAATGAAAAACGGCCCTGTAAATATCCTCGTACCTTGGCTTCTGAAGTTTCAGCAAATAGTGCGCGAATTTTGTCGAAAACGCCGGTATATGTAGCTGGGTTAGACCGAGGCGTGCGTCCAATTGGAGATTGATCAACGTGAACTACTTTGTCGAGTAGATCTACGCCTGCGACGCTGCGATGCCTTCCAGGAACCAATCTGGCACCGTTTAGCTTATTCGCCAGAGTTTGATAGAGAATGTCATTGATTAGAGTTGATTTTCCGGATCCGCTCACTCCAGTTACGGCTACAAATACACCGAGGGGGACCGAGACATCTATATCCTTCAAATTATTCTCTCGAGCCCCCTTTATGAATAAACGGCGCTTGAGATCTGTCGGGCGGCGAACCGCCGGTATTTCAATTGATTTTCTCCCCGAAAGATAGGCCCCCGTGATTGAATCCGGTGAGTTGATCAATTCAGAGTAACTGCCTGAAACTACAACGTGGCCGCCATGTTCTCCCGCCCCGGGGCCAATATCTACAATCCAATCGGCCGCTCTGATTGTCTCCTCATCGTGTTCAACCACTATCAGGGTATTTCCCAAATCTCGTAGTCGAGTCAGAGTGTCAATTAATCGGCGGTTATCTCGTTGGTGAAGACCAATACTAGGTTCATCCAACACGTACAAGACGCCCACAAGTCCAGAGCCGATCTGGGTGGCAAGTCGAATTCGTTGTGCTTCACCTCCCGAAAGTGTTGCGGCTGGTCTATCCAGGGATAAATAATCCAGCCCCACATTTAAAAGAAAACCCAGCCGAGCATGGACTTCCTTCAAGATACGCTCTGCGATTCTTCCCTCTCTATCATTTAATTCGATGGCGAGTAGAAACTCGTTACAGTCGGAAATGGCGAGTTCGCAGATCTGGGCAATATTCTTACCGCCGATCGTCACCGCCAAAACCTCTGGCTTTAACCGCGCACCTTTGCAGGTCGGACAGGGAATCTGCCGCATGTACGCCTCATATTTATCTCGGCTGTAATCGCTATCCGTTTCGGCATGTCGGCGATTAATGAAGGGAATAACACCTTCAAAACCAGTTGAATAATTGCGCGTTCGTCCATATCGATTCTTGTATTTCACATGCACTTCATATTCAAAGCCATTCAGAATGGCATCCTGCGCTTTGGCCGACAATTTTTTCCATGGGTTGTCCAAAGAAAACTTTACCTCTCCCGAAAGGGCTTCCAACAAGCGCAAGAAGTATTCAGAAGTTTGACCAGTTGACCAAGGCGCGATTGCACCATCGTTAATAGAGATTGAATCGTCGGGAATTATTAAATCAAAATCAACTTCCAATTTGGTTCCAATGCCTGTGCATGCCGGGCAGGCTCCAAAGGGCGAATTGAATGAAAAGGAGCGTGGTTCCAGCTCTTCAAAGGACATTTCACAATCGTGGCAAGCCAAATGCTCGCTATAGGTGCGCTCTCCAATTTCCGTCTTGGAATCCACAAAATCCAAAACGACAATTCCTTGAGAGAGTTTCAACGCTGTCTCAATAGAATCCGTCAATCGATTCTTAGAATCTGGTTTCGCGCTCAAGCGATCTACCACTACTTCAATTGAGTGCTTCTCTTGCTTCTTTAACTTAGGTGGCTCTGAAAGTGTTATTACTGCGCCATCTACTCGCGCCCGAGAAAATCCTTGACTTACCAAGTCTTGGAAAAGGTCAACAAACTCTCCTTTACGGGCACGCACGACAGGTGCCAATATTTGGAATTTCGTGGTCACTGGCATTAACAGAATCTGGTCCACTATCTGTTGGGGGCTCTGCCGGGAGACGGGTTTTCCACAATTTGGACAATGAGGTCGACCTGCGCGCGCGAAGAGCAACCGAAGGTAATCGTAGAGTTCCGTGATTGTTCCAACGGTAGAGCGCGGATTGCGATTCGTGGATTTCTGGTCAATAGAGACCGCAGGCGAGAGCCCCTCTATAAAATCGACATCAGGTTTATCCATTTGCCCCAAAAACTGACGAGCGTAGGCCGAAAGCGATTCCACATACCTACGTTGGCCCTCGGCAAAAATCGTGTCAAAGGCCAAACTAGATTTGCCCGAACCAGAAAGTCCCGTAAAGACCACCAACGAGTTGCGTGGCAATTCGATGGAGACATCCTTCAAGTTATGCTCGCGCGCGCCGCGTACTATTAAATGATCGGCTGCCATTTAAACCCCTGCCGCTTCCATTCCGCGCAGTTCTTTCTTAAGATCTCGAATTTCATCACGCAAACGTGCGGCAAGTTCAAAATGCAAATCTTGAGCGGAATTTCGCATCTGATCGGTCAGTGACTCGATAAGAGCGAGAAGCTCCTGGCGCGGCATCGATGCCAATGACTTGGTATGAAGCCCAATAGCGGGGGTGCGAGAGCGATTGGCCCCTCTTGACGACGATGCTAGTAAATCTTGAGTGTCTTGGCTCTCTCGAGAAATCAAATCAGTTATATCTGCGATCTTCTTACGTAGGGGCTGCGGATCCACCCCGCGCTCTAGGTTATAGGCCTCCTGTTTGGCTCGTCGGCGATTGGTTTCATCGATAGCTTTGGCCATGGATTTCGTGACGTTATCGGCATACATATGAACTTCACCCGAAACATTTCGAGCCGCTCGTCCGATTGTCTGAATTAGAGATGTCGCCGAACGTAGAAATCCTTCTTTGTCTGCATCTAGGATCGCCACAAGGGAGACCTCCGGTAAATCCAGGCCTTCTCGCAGCAAATTGATCCCCACTAGGACGTCGTATTCTCCCGAACGCAATTCTCGAAGCAACTCTACGCGCCGCAGCGTATCTACCTCGGAATGTAAATAGCGAACTCTCACCCCGCGCTCTTGCAGGTAATCAGTAAGGTCTTCTGACATCTTCTTTGTCAGAGTGGTAACTAGAACTCTCTCATTCTTTTCTGCTCGAATATGTATCTCGTTCAATAAATCATCAATCTGACCTTTGATCGGCTTCAAAACTATCCTTGGATCCACCAGACCAGTCGGGCGAATCACCTGCTCGACAACATCTGACTCAACTTTGTTAAGTTCATAAGGACCAGGGGTCGCCGAAAGAAATAGCTTCTGTCCGACTCGAGTCAAAAACTCGTCCCACCGAAGTGGTCGATTATCCATAGCGCTAGGAAGTCGAAACCCATGCTCTACCAAAGTACGTTTACGGGAAGCGTCGCCTTCAAACATTGCCCCGATTTGTGGGACGGTGACATGTGACTCGTCAATGACAAGTAGGAAATCCTCCGGGAAGTAGTCAAGTAAGCAATTTGGACCAGAGCCAGCGCTGCGACCATCAATATGGCGAGAATAGTTTTCAATTCCAGAGCAGAAGCCCAACTGCTGCATCATCTCAATATCAAATGTAGTTCGCATTCGCAGGCGCTGGGCTTCTAGCAACTTGCCTTGTCTTTCAAATGTCTCAAGCTGAACTGCTAACTCTTCCTCAATTGCCGATATGGCGCGCTTCATCGTCTCTGGACCAGCCGCATAGTGAGTGGCTGGGAAGATATACATCTCCTCTTCGTCGCGAATGATCTCTCCAGTTAGCGGATTTAGTGTGGTAATTCTTTCAATCTCATCGCCAAACATTTCAATTCGCAGAGCCAACTCTTCGTACATTGGAATAATTTCGATGGTGTCGCCTCGCACCCTAAAGGTGCCCCGTTCAAAGGCAATATCATTGCGTTTATATTGAATATCGACGAATTTTCGTAGAAGTACATTTCTCTCGATCTCATCACCAACACGTAGCTTGACCATTCGATCTACATATTCCTGTGGAGTCCCTAAACCATATATGCAAGAAACGGTCGCAACCACAATGACGTCGCGGCGGGTCAGGAGCGAATTTGTGGCTGAATGGCGCAACCTTTCCACTTCATCATTTACGCTGGAATCTTTCTCGATAAAGGTATCTGTCTGAGCGATATAGGCCTCAGGCTGGTAATAATCGTAATAAGAGACGAAATACTCAACTGCATTATTAGGCATTAGTTCGCGGAATTCATTCGCTAATTGAGCGGCCAACGTCTTATTAGGCGCTATCACCAAGGTGGGACGTTGCAGTTTCTCAATAAGCCAAGCCGTTGTCGCTGATTTTCCAGTTCCGGTCGCGCCGAGTAAGACCACATCTTGAACGCCAGCTGAAAAACGTTTCGCTATTTCCTCTATCGCCTCCGGCTGATCCCCAGCAGGGACATAGTCACTGATAACTTGAAATGGTTCAACGCGGCGCGCGACTTCGGTTATAGGACGCATCTTCCAATTCTAGCCTTGCCTAAGGATTCGCGCGTTGCAAAGGAGGAAGGACAACTTCCCAAAGGTATTCTACTTGTCTTAGTAGATCATCGGCCGAGCCATCATTGCGAAGCACATAATCTGAAATATTTTGGCGTTCTTGCGAAGTAGCTTGGGCCGCTATGCGTGAGGCAATATCGGAGCGGCTCATCCCCCGCG
>JANXME010000236.1 GCA_025354785.1 Actinomycetes bacterium
GATTTCACTTGACGCAGCCCCGCTGGTATCCTTACACGTCCATACGAGAATGCGAGTTTCCGTGAGGCAAACCGGAAACCATCGTGAACAGTAGAAGGAGTACCAAAATATGGCTTTATCGCCTGAAGTAAAGAAAGAAATTATTGCGAAGTACGGTAGCACTCCTACTGACACGGGAAGTCCTGAGGCTCAGGTCGCATTGCTATCCAAGCGCATTGAAGAGATCACCGAACATTTGAAGACAAATAAGCATGATCACCACAATCGTCGTGGCTTGCTACTTTTAGTTGGTCAACGTCGCCGAATTCTTCAGTACCTCGCCAAGACAAACATCGAACGCTACAGAGCGATTATCGAAAAACTCGGTATTCGCCGCTAAAACAACGATCAGCCGGGAGCAATGGTCCTCGGTAGTGGTTTACGTCAACTACGCAAAAGCAGTAGAAAGCCGTGGACTTCGATCGAAGATTCATTTACTCCTTGGGTCTGATCGAGAACAGGAGTGACCCATGGAGGGTCAAGAAATTTCGTCTGCCGTTGCAATAATTGATAACGGCAAATTTGGAAAAAGAGAAATACGTTTTGAAACTGGTCGGCTAGCGCGCCAAGCAGGCGGAAGTACAGTGGTTTATTTAGATGATGAAACCATGCTCCTATCTGCTACAACCGCCTCAAAGGCGCCGAAAGATCAATTCGACTTCTTCCCACTTACCGTGGATGTCGAAGAGCGCATGTATGCGCTGGGTCGGATTCCTGGTTCGTTCTTCCGTCGCGAGGGCCGACCATCTGAGGATGCAATCCTTACCTGCCGCCTCATCGACCGCCCATTGCGCCCCTCCTTCGTAAAAGGTTTGCGCAACGAGGTACAGGTTGTCGTGACAGTTATGGCCCTTAACCCAGATCACATGTATGACGTCGTTGCCATCAACGCCGCCTCAATGTCAACCCAACTTGCAGGCTTGCCCTTTTCTGGTCCAATCGGCGGCGTTCGCGTTGCGCTGATTCAAGGCCAATGGGTGGCGTTTCCAAATCATTCTCAACTTGAAACTGCCGTCTTTGACATGGTTGTCGCGGGTCGCATTTCTGGCGATGACGTTGCCATCATGATGGTCGAAGCCGAAGCCACAGTTAAGACAATCGAACTCGTAAAGGGTGGAGCCGTTGCTCCAACCGAAGAGATCGTTGCTCAAGGTCTGGAAGCCTCCAAACCATTTATTCGTGCACTCTGCGAAGCACAGATGGTCGTGGCCAAAATGGCCGCAAAGCCCACTGGAGAATTTCCCGTCTTTTTGGAATACCAAGGCGATACCTACGAGGCTGTTTCTAAAGCAGTCAGCGCAGATCTAGCAAAAGCTCTAACAATTGGACCAAAGCAGGAGCGCGAAATTGAGACAGATCGTCTTAGCGCACTTGCTAAGAGCTCATTGGCGGAAGCCTTTGTCGGTCGAGAGAAAGAAATCCCAGCAGCGTTTCGTTCGCTTACTAAATCTCTAGTCCGCCAGAGAGTTCTACGCGACAAGGTTCGTATCGACGGACGGGGGCTGCGCGATATTCGCCCGCTTTCGGCTGAAGTTGAAGTTGTTCCGCGGGTTCATGGCTCTGCCATCTTCGAACGTGGTGAGACTCAGATCATGGGTATCACAACGCTTAACATGCTAAAGATGGAGCAGCAGTTAGATACTTTGAATCCAGAAAACCATAAGCGATATATGCACAATTACAACTTCCCACCATATTCCACCGGGGAGACTGGTCGAGTTGGAACTCCAAAGCGTCGTGAAATTGGACACGGCGCACTTGCCGAGCGTGCCCTGCTTCCAGTACTTCCAAGTCGTGAAGAATTTCCTTATGCGATTCGTCAGGTTTCCGAAGCCCTTGGTTCCAATGGATCTACTTCTATGGGATCGGTCTGCGCTTCTACCTTGTCACTACTAAATGCTGGCGTGCCACTTCGCGCACCGGTTGCTGGTATTGCAATGGGGCTCATATCAGATGATGTTGATGGCAAAGTAGAATACGTTGCCCTCACCGACATTCTCGGTGCCGAAGATGCTTTTGGTGATATGGACTTCAAAGTTGCGGGAACGCGCGAATTCATAACTGCGTTGCAACTTGATACCAAACTTGATGGAATTCCGGCTTCAGTGCTGGCCGGCGCTCTTCACCAAGCCAAAGAGGCTCGTCTGGCAATCTTGGATGTTATGGCCGAGGCCATCGACAGCCCAGATGAGATGAGTCCATTTGCTCCTCGCATCATCTCGATCAAGATTCCGGTAGATCAAATTGGTGCGGTGATCGGCCCTAAGGGAAAGATCATTAATCAGATCCAAGACGAGACTGGTGCCGATATTTCCATCGAAGATGATGGAACTATTTATATTGGTGCAACCGATGGCCCTAAGGCGGAGGCGGCTCGCGGCATGATCAATGCCATCGCCAATCCGCAGATGCCAGAGGTTGGGGAGCGCTACTTAGGTACGGTTGTTAAGTTGGCCGCATTTGGCGCATTTATCTCACTACTTCCTGGAAAAGATGGCTTATTACACGTCTCGCAGATTCGTAAAATGCATGGCGGAAAACGCATCGAAAATCTGGAAGAGGTTATGAAGGTGGGCGACAAGATTCAGGTTGAGATTGGTGAAATTGATCCCAAGGGAAAACTCTCGCTCGTACCTGTTCTTGATGATGCCACTGCAGCTGCAGAATAAATACCGGAAATTATAAAAAGTGAGCGTTCGACGCACAGTTCTAAGTAGTGGCCTTCGTATTGTTACCGAAGAGGATTCAACGGTACGAAGCGCCGCTATTGGAATTTGGGTCAATGTTGGTTCTCGTGATGAAACCCCAGCCGTGGCTGGGGCTTCTCACTTTCTAGAGCATTTACTTTTTAAAGGCACAAAAACCCGGACAGCGCTGGAAATTTCCTCATCGATCGAATCCGTTGGTGGCGAGATGAATGCCTTTACGGGCAAGGAGTACACCTGCTTTTACGCGCGGGTAATCGATACTGACTTGGCGATGGCAGTGGATGTAATTTCTGAACTAATTACCTCATCGATTTTTTCGGTAGCCGATGTGGCGTCCGAGAGGAAGGTGGTGCTTGAGGAAATTGCCATGCGCGATGGAGATCCCAGCGATTTAGTCCACGATCTGTTCTCTGATACGTATTACGGTGATACCCAATTAGGTCGATCGATTTTGGGAACTACGGATTCCATAAAGAGCATGTCGCGGTCTAGCGTTTATAACTATTACAAAAAGCGCTATCTGCCCCAGGATTTAGTCGTTGCAGTTGCAGGGAATATAGAGCACAAGCAAGTTGTAGCCTTGGTGGAGAAGGCGCTTTCGCGGGAGGGATTCCTTGATCTCAAAGGGGCTCCGCAAATACGCGCCAACACTTCAATAAAAATTAGAAATCAAAAATCGGTTGGGCTCATATCTCGCAAATCTGAGCAAGCTCATCTTTTCTATGGAATGGCTGGGGTTCCGCGCGATGATGACCGTCGCTTCACAATGGGCATTCTCTCTGCCGCCCTCGGTGGTGGAATGTCATCTCGCATGTTTCAAGAGGTTCGTGAGAAACGCGGGCTGGCTTACTCGGTCTATGCCATGGCGCAACAATTTGCCGGATCGGGAATCTTTGGATTTTATGTTGGGTCGCATCCCACTAAGGCGGTCGAGGTATTGGAAGTTATTCGTGAAGTTCTAAGCGATGTGGCTGAAAACGGAATGACAGACGAGGAAATTTCGCGGGCAAAGGGTTTAGTTAAGGGGACTTTGGTCCTAAATCAGGAGGATTCCGGGGCCCGTATGATGAATATTGGAAAGAGTGAAATTGTTTACGGCAAAATCAAGGGATTTGATGAAATTCTCGATGAGATTTCTGCCGTAACACCTGAAGCGGTTAAAAAAGTCGCTGGCGAGATCTTGGTGAAGAAGCCTACGCTTGCCCTCATAGGCCCATTTAGAAGTGCGGCCAAGTTCGAAAAGATTTTGGGGGCCTGAAATGAAAGTTCGAGTAGCAGTACTTGGCGCAAAGGGGCGAATGGGCGCAGAAGTTGTCCGCGCAATATCAAAATCTTCCGACCTTGAGGTCGTCGCTCAACTCGATATTGGTGATTCTCTAAACGAGTTAGTTTCGAGTAAAGCGCAAGTTGTTGTGGATTTCACCACTCCATCTGCGGTCATGGAGAATTTGGAATTCGCGATATCCCATGGAATTCATGCCGTAGTTGGTACAACAGGCTTTACGCCCGAGCGAATCGCAACTCTTACCGCACTACAGAAGTCGCATCCAGAAGTGGGAGTCTTGATAGCTCCTAATTTTGCGCTGGGAGCAGTTTTGATGATGGAATTTTCAAAGCAAGCCGCGAAGTATTTTGAATCTGTAGAGATCGTGGAACTTCACCACCCCGATAAGGTGGATGCGCCTTCGGGAACTTCAGCGCGCACAGCCGAGCTAATTGGTCAAGCACGCACCGAAGCCGGGTTAAGTACTGCCCCCGATGCCACCCAGAACCCAGAAACGGGTGCACGCGGGGCGCTTGTAAATGGAATTCCAATACATTCACTTCGAGTGCGTGGATTGGTAGCCCACCAAGAAGTTATTTTCGGCGGCCTGGGGGACACTTTAACTATTCGCCATGATTCTTTGGATCGGGTCGGGTACATGCCGGGCATACTTCTTGGCGTAAGAAATGTGCCTAGCCACCCCGGAATAAATTTAGGGTTAGAACTGTTCCTATCCCTATGAGCACGAACTTTGAAAAACCGGCATCGATAACCATGTATTCGGGTGATTGGTGCGGTGATTGCCGCCGTTCCAAGAAACTCCTTGACTCACTGGGCGTGGGATATAACTTAATTGATGTGGATACTGATGAGGCCGCTGCTAAGAAAGTTCGAGATTACAACGGGGGATTTCAATCTATTCCGGTAATAGTTTTTTCAGACGGGACACATTTAACTGAGCCTTCCGATAAAGCGCTTTTGTCAAAGCTAGAGGAACTCTCGCTGATCTAGCGTTCTTTTCGGACCAAGCTCCAGTGGTAGTAATAAAGAGGGGCGGCAACAATGAAGGTCGTAACCCCATCGACCATTCCCAATATTGATTGCCGGTGGCTTTGAGCTAACTGATTATGTTTCGCCATAGCCATTCCTGCAACGCCACCTGGAGAGTTGGGATCAAGATATCCAGGATCGGGGTAAATGTAGGAAACGCCGTTTCTTATAAAACTTACCGCGGAAAAAAGGCAGACTAGCATTGTGATTAGGCATACCGCGTAAAGATAGAGCGCACGCCAATCAATGCGGTCTCGTCTAATTTCTGGTTCTGGTGTCTTCGCCTTTGATTTCTTTTTAGGGGCTTTCACCACCTCGGATGGGGAGGGAGTGCTCGTTATTTTGGAACTCTTAGCCATGTTGCTACTGTACAAGCATCTATTCAACTCTAGTATTGCTTAGGTCGTTCTTTCGTGCGGGTTTGACCAAACCAGTAAGGGGCAGCCCCGGTGTCAGCAAGCAAAAAGGTTTTGGGTGGCTTTATTTCGACCCTAGCCTGGTTGGTTTTATCTATCGCCTTGGTGGTTACAGCGGCAAATTTGATAGTCTCAAATCTTAACCACGCGGGGGAGTCCGCAGCGGGAATCCTAAAGCAGGTCTCAGCAGATCCGGCCACCTTGAATTCACTAATTGACGAATTTGCTAAGAGTGCCGATTCTAAATTGTCACAGGAGATCGAGAAGAATAGAAAGCAAATTGAAGAGACCATCACCTCTCTCTCTTCCTCCACAGATTTTCGGGAATTGTTGACATCGACTCTGGATCAGATCTCACAGGCGGCCATTAACGGAGCACCTTCAGTTGCAGTCGATTTTTCCAAGCTGGCAAATTTAGTAGCGAGCAAAGTAAATGCCACGGCAAAAGAGAGCGTTATCAAAGAGAAAGATTTAGCTTCAATAAAACCGACCGTTATTGACTTAAGTAAGCAATCCAAAAATATAACTGATGTAAAGAATAAGCTTCAGTTAGGACTTCTCATTTGGATACTCTGGTTCTTGCTGCTTGGAGTCGGCGCCATGCTACGAGGTCCGATAGTTCTGCGCACAGCAGGTTTTCAATTGGCTAGCGTTGGGGCAATCGGGCTAACAGCAAAATGGGCTGCGCCTTTTCTGATAGACAAAGTCACCGCTAGTGCTGACATGGCTGTCTATCAACGAAAAGTCATACCTGAGGTCATTATCGAACTCACGAGTCCAATTTTAACGCTGTCGTTTGCTCTTGTATTGGCAGGTTTACTTGCGATCTTTGGTTCGGTCGCACTTTCTCGAAAGAGCAAGCAGTTAGCCTCCTAGCTGATTCGGAAAAGTATTGCTGATGTTATGGCGGCCGAAAGGACGACAAGCGCGAAGGGAGCACGCATCAGCAGCGCTATGAGCGCCACTGCTAGCCCCGCCGCCCGGTGATCAATGACCAATTTACTCTTGTCGGTAAAAGTTTGAACTGCCACCAGAGCACTTAGAAGTGCTATAGGTATCAATACATTTATTTTTAACATCTTAGGATGCTCTAGATGGCGATCTGGGATGGAATGGCCCAGATATTTAAAGAGAAAAACCAAGGCGCTGCTACCAATAACCCCCCACCAAATCGATGTTGCTGCCATTATTTTTTCCACACTCCCACCGCTATTGCTATGATGGCCGTAGAAATAATTGGGAGCCCGGCCGGAATTATTGGAGTTAGTAATAACGATGCGGCCATCGCCGTAAGTGCCAATCCACGATCCACCCAATTAGTTAGACGCGGCCAAACAATCGCCAAAAAGAGCGCGGGGACTGCCGCATCTAACCCCCATGAGGCGGGATTTCCCATCGCTTGCGCGCCCAGCGCGCCTAATAAAGTAAAGAGATTCCAGAAGAGGAAGACACCAAAACCTGTGAACCAAAAGCCCCAACGCATTGCTTGGCGCCCGCGCTCTTCTTGGGCGATGGCTACTCCAGTAGATTCATCGATCGTGATTTGCGCCGCAATTATTCTTCGTACTCCGTTAACGTTTAGTACCGGCGCCATCCGCATTCCATAGAGACCATTTCGAATTCCCAAGAACGCGGCAGTTGCGATACCACTAAGCGCACCCCCGCCCCCTCCCATGACTCCGATGAGAGCAAATTGTGAAGCTCCAGAGAAGGCTAGTAACGACAGGGCGCAACTCTGGGCAACGCTAAAACCGGCTGCGACGGATGCTGCTCCAAAGGCAATCCCTGAACTTCCAACTAGTAGCGCCACCCCCAAGGAGGCTCGTAATACTGCGGCGCGGCAGGCCCCGGAACTTGGGGCAGATGTGGCAGACACGATGGGCATTCTGCCCTATGAATCCCTCTTCGCGCTGGCCGGGATGGATAGGGTCGCGTTATGTCTGAGGCTATGAATCCAGTTTTTCGAAGTGATATGTCGGTAGAGCTCATTAA
>JANXME010000242.1 GCA_025354785.1 Actinomycetes bacterium
CACCAAAGAGAGCCGTTGCGCCGGACGCTTTAGCCTGAGCTTGGGTCATCGTCTCTGCTCGCACTTCCCAATCCTCTAGGAGCAGAGTATTCACTCGAGATTCAACATCTCCTAAGACGCTTGGCGAGACTGCGCCAGTGGCAGGAAAATCAAAGCGGAAACGCCCTGGCGAATTCTCCGACCCTGCCTGAGTGGCAGTTTCGCCCAATATTTCTCGGAACGCTTTATGCACCATGTGAGTGGCTGTATGAGCACGTGAAATTGCTTGGCGACGCTCTATGTCAATAAAAGCATGTGCCTGCGCACCCACTTCGGCTGCTCCCTTGGTAATACGCCCGCGGTGCACGCTAACGCCTGGAACTGGAGACTGGACATCGTCAATTTCTATCTGCGCACCACTAGCCAAGTTAATAAAACCGCCATCTGCTAGTTGCCCTCCCCCTTCGGCATAAAAGGGAGTTCTAGAAAGAACAATTTCAATCTCTTGGCCTTCCATCGCCGATGAAACTGAAATGCCATCGACTAAGAGAGCGTTTACCTGCGCATCGCCTTCAACGCCGTCATAACCAATGAATTCGGTGCGACCGTACTCATCAACGATGCGGCGATATTGCGTCAGATCGGTGTGACCACTCTTCTTGATGCGGGCGTCCATCTTTGCCCGCTCTCGCTGTTCCTTCATTAGTCGCCTGAATCCAGCTTCATCGACCTGTAAACCTTGTTCTTGCGCCATTTCCAAAGTCAGATCGAAAGGGAATCCGTAAGTGTCGTGCAGTTTAAAGACTTCGTCCCCAGAGATCGCTTTACCTTTTTCCTTTTTAATCTGACTACTTGCCATCTCAAATATTTGAGTGCCGCTCTTTAGCGTCTGTAAAAAGGTCTCTTCCTCCGAAATGGAGACTGCGAGAATGCGCTCCGAATTCTCCTTTAGCTCTGGATATTGAGGTGCCATTGCAGCTATTGATGCGCTTATTAACTCCTTCATAACGGGTTCGTGGGATCCCAATAAACGCATATTTCTAATGCTGCGCCGCATCATCCTGCGGAGAACATAGCCACGACCTTCATTACCTGGCGTCACACCGTCCCCGATCAGCATCGCCGACGTTCGGGCATGATCGGCAATCACCCTAATGAATACATCCGAACGGTTCTCTTTTCCATACGGAACTCCCGCGAGGTATGCGGCCATATCTAAGATTTGTTTTGTGGTATCTATCTCATAAATATTTTCCACATCTTGCAGCAGGGCCGCGGTTCTCTCCAGCCCTAACCCGGTGTCGATACTCTTGGCCGGCAGTTCACCCAAAATTTGAAAACCTTGCTTGCCCTCGCCTGCGCCCCGTTCATTTTGCATGAAGACGAGGTTCCAGACTTCCATAAAACGCTCTTCGTCAGCTATCGGCCCTCCGGGTTTTCCATATGCGGGGCCGCGATCGTAATAGATTTCCGAGCAAGGTCCGCAAGGACCCGGCACGCCCATCGACCAGAAATTATCTCCCATCCCCCGGCGCTGGATGCGCTCGCTAGGAATTCCGATCTTTTTATGCCATATATCTGCTGCTTCGTCGTCATCCAAAAATACAGTTACCCATAAGCGATCTTCAGCAAATCCATAACCACCATCGTTAATTGGACGTGTGAGAAGTTCCCAAGCCAGCGTGATCGCACCCTCTTTAAAGTAATCTCCAAATGAAAAATTGCCACACATTTGAAAAAAAGATCCGTGGCGCGTTGTTTTGCCAACTTCTTCAATATCTAAGGTACGCACGCACTTTTGAACAGAGGTCGCACGATCAAAGGGAGGCTTGATCTCACCTAGAAAATATGGCTTAAAAGGCACCATTCCTGCATTTACTAATAGCAGATTTGGGTCGTCAGCAATAAGGGAGGCGGATGGAACGACGGTATGGTTTAAACCTTGACGATTGCCGGATTCAAAGAAATTAAGCCAGCGTAAACGTACCTCCGCAGTTTCCACGGTTCCAGATCACTCAGCCTTTTTTCCTACGGTCGTGGCTCTTCTTCATCTGCGCCGCGCTCAACAGCATGCCAACCGCCTTAACTGCTGGTCCGCCCTTATCGAGAAATGAAGAAGCCGCGCCAGAAACCTTATTGCTCACCTCTTCGGCG
>JANXME010000247.1 GCA_025354785.1 Actinomycetes bacterium
ATTCGGATCGAATCGAGAGATGTTGTCCTCAGCTGCGAATGCAGAACCCGACACGAGAAGGAGAGCAGCGATGTAGTTCTTGATCATGAGATATATTATACGCTCGTTCTCAGAGAAGTCAAGCCGAAAGAACTCAATGGAATCAACACCTTACGGTAACTTGTTGATGTAATTGCAGTTCTATATCAACCCCAGTCCTTCTTGCCGCCCTCTTCCTCGTTGGCATCATATCCTGCATGATAGTCGGCAATCTCTTGCTTGCTCATCTCACTCTCAGGAATGCAACGTCCATTGTACGTGCCTTTCGGATACCAGTGCGGCTCACGAGGGCGAGCGTACCAGCTGTCGGCACTGCCACGATCCCAGGGACTGCCATGGGCATGTTTCTTAGCCATTAGAGTTGCACGGTGATCGCGTTGACATACGCACACGAGACAGCAAACGAGAATTCCTTCTGATTCATGCCAATCTCACGAAGTATATACTTCGACATCGGCGGGACCCCGCCCGACCACCCGCTCCGCTGACGGTTCGCGAGCATGTTCTCTACGATTTCGGAAATCATCTTGGTCTTGAGCGTCTTGTTCATGTATACTATTATACTGGAATCTGTAAGAGAGTAAAGGGAAACGATGTCAACGAAATCAATGATTTACGATAACTCACTGATTTCTCTACGGTTCCGCTACTCACAGTTAGAATACCTTGCGGACGTGCTCTGACTGAGAATCTCGCGCCGCAGCCCATGCTTTCGCCGCTGCGTCCTTCGTCGCTGCTATATTTGCGCCCGCTGCCAGCTCCTTAGTCCATGCAGCAGACCATTCCGCATCTGCAGCCTTCTCCGATACCAATGTCCACCATGATGAACCAACCACGCCTGTCGTCCACGCAGCAGCCCACGCAGCAGCCCATTCCGCATCTCCCACTGCCCTGATCGCCGCATCCCTCGCCTTAGCTCTCGCCTCGGCAAGATCCGCGTCTGTCGCAAGTCCGTTGGCGTGCCGCTCGGCAACGTCCAGCGCAGCGAGTGAGCGTGGGTCTTTCATCAAATGCTGCACTTGACGCGCGCACCACACGGCGTAGAGCCTGATTTCCCGCTCATGTCCCTTAACCGCGCGCAGGCACCAGATGGCGTCCTCAATACCGTTGCTCTTGAGCACGGTCGTGAGCGCAAGCCGCTTGTCGTCAGCCTTCGTCTTGCCCAAATGCTTGAGCAGCTTCTTCCATCCGTCCTCGCATGGGTAGTGCTCACGGATGGCGTTGAGGGTCGTGTAGATCATGTTAGCTTTTCTACTAGTTGCGCGTGCAATAGCACGATTTCTTCGCGTAGTTTCTGGTTTTCGAGATATGCTTTCTCCCATTCATCACCCCAGTAGTTCGGTCCACGGCGGGCTTCGTCACGCTCAGTCAGCAGCAACTCCACAGCCGCTGCGACATCGGCGGGATCTAGATAGTCTATGTTGTTCATCGCCTTGGTTTCGTTGTTCATGTATACTATTATACTGTAATTGCTACAATAGTCAAGCGAATAAACATTAATGAATTCAATATGTTACGCTAAGTGATTGATTCGCAATCAATTACAGATAGATTAGAGTGAACACCAGTAGAACCCACCCGAGAAGGGCGAGGACGTGATTCTCGAACCACTCGCCTACGGTATTGAATACCGAGAGGGCAGCATCTAGGACCATTAGAGTGCCTCTATGAGGATGTTAAGGCGCACGGCAGCGCGCTTCAGATCGGCGTGAGTCGCATACTGATCAGCACAGAGTGCCATGGTGCGAGGGCGCATGCCATTGCGATCCTTGTAGAGATCCGAGTAGAAGTCACCCATGTGATCGAAATGCTGCTGCAACTGAGCCAGCGACAGAGTATCAAGCTCTTGCGGATACGAGCGCACACTGCTCACGGGAGGACTTCCAGCTCAGAAATAGAGATTGGGAACTCACCCGGAATTCCATTGGCATCAGTCAACTGAAGAACTATCACGGAATTCGGACCATTCCATTCAGTAATCATCACAAGCTCAGCCACGGCGCCTAGGATCAAATTCGCCTTCAGGAGGACGGTGTCGCCGACATTCATTTCGTTGTTCATGTATACTATTATACTGTAATTGGTAGAATAGTCAAGCGAATAAACTGTAATACTTTCAATTACTTAGCATAAGCCATTGAATTGTCACCAATAATAGTAGAAAGTACGATCATTGGCAATGAAACCATGTCCTTGATAGGTAATGCGCGCCTCGTCGTCCGCGAGTGTCAAATCACTGAACTTATGATGAGTATCACCAGACCATAAGAAGCAATCACCCAGAGTATATTCTAATCGCTGAGCACCGAGATGATGATCGTCGTCTGGCTCCGGACGCCAGTCTAGTCCTGCTCCTGATTCTGGGATTGAAATTGGAACTATAAAAGAGAAGATGGAATTTGGTCGAATACCTGCGCCCTGATATATTCTCAATACATCGTGATCAGTGTGGTATGCACGTATACTATAAAACGATTCTCTCAGTCCATGACAACGATTGAATATATGAAAGCCAAAAGGAGAGCTGTCAGGTAATTTCTTAGCCGCACGACTCAATCTAGTTTCTAATGCTGCAATTACAGTTCGCTGCAATTTGAGAGTATATGCAGTGAGAAAGATATCGCTCTTAGCACGATGAGACACATAATGATCGAATGATTCTGCTCTATAGACAGGCGACCCCAGTGTGAATAGAGGTAGCGACGGATACTCATTGAAACCATCCCATAGCTCGCGATGCTGCAATACCTTGGCACTCAGTGATCCACACTCGTCTATAGTCAGTAGACCCTTCGATATTGCCGTTGGCGTCTCAATCATTCTACTTAGCCTTGGGCAGACGCCCTAGAGCAAATCCCGTCAGTGGCTCTTCATCAATCTCTAGCTGTACTTCTTCCTGAGTCACCGTATTGTGCCACCACTTGATCTTCTTCTTGGACTCGCTGATTGCCTTCTTGGCAGTCTCCGGCATTACCTGCGCCAACGCGTTAAGATTACCCGCCAGAGCGACTGCAATCTGTTCCTTATGCTCAGGACTTTTTGATTTGCCAGTTAGACCCTCACTGATGCGCTGATTAATCTCAGTACGTGGCATGTTGAGGCACAGTGGATCCGCTAGTGTAGCCGGAGTGAGAATACGATCCAGATGGCGTTTCACTTCGTCGTATGACGCCGCAACCTGTAGTACCTCCACGTCTAGACTTTGCATACCGTAGTGCGCTACTCGTGCACGCAACTTCTCACCGGTACCGACGTATTCAATCGGTGCACCGTCTTCAATCCATCTAGGATTCGTAGTCCTGTGTATACCAAAAAAAGCACTGCCATCAGCGCGACATGTCGTTTTAAACAAATAATAATAAAAAATCATACGGAGTATCATCCTGTGTCGTTTAGAGTATCATACTATTACAGTTCGGAACTATTACAATTCCGCACCACCAATCTATTGTCTCTGATATTATATAGCGCATGAATTATCTACTATTTGTCAGAGAAGGCAGCTACACCCATACAATAGAAGCTCATTGTCAAGAATGAGACCAATCCTATCTCTAGAAGAATAACCATAATACGAGCCATCACATGAGGAAAGAAATGTACTGATACTCCTAATCCTAGTACGATAATCCATGCTGTAATTGCGAACACAATGCCCCTGATATTCATTCTATAGGATTCTAGAGAATGCTAGCGTCATTAGCAATAGAACAACAGTAAGAGCAAGAGCAGTGTCTATTGCTATTCTGAGATAGGGTTCGTAGGATGGTTCTTTCATTCGTATCTATCTTCAATGTGTCTTGAGTCGTATATGTTTATTTCTATTAGAACAATATTCAGTATTGTAATTGCAAAATAGAATCCGGGGGCATGATTCCCTTCTGCAATCAGATTCATGCCCAAATTTACAAACGTCACATGTCTCCAACTACGACAGAGAGAAAAGAGATTTAAATCTGCTGCTTTATTAGTATGAGGAATGTTGAAAAATATATACATGTTAGTTTTCTATTCTATTACAATAGGTACGCACGTTTTATTCTTAAGAGAATCGTATGCCGTACCAAGGAATCCTTTCTGCTTAGAGTGAACAATGTTCTTGTTATTTCTATTCATAATTCTTCTTCTCATCTGTCTTTCATCATTCTTTTTGACTAACCAAATCAGAAGAAGGAAAAACGGTAGCAATATAAAGGGAATTGCTTGATGAGATTTAATAGATATGAAGAAGAATACGTATGCACTATAGAGATATGTGAATAGACATGCCGCAGCAATTATACCTATCACCGTTGCACCCAACAGCGCAGGAAGGAAATAGCGTAGATAATCGCAGATGCTACGAATATCGCGAGTGACCTCAATATTTGTAAGGCGACGCGTCAGCCGATAGTGCCAGCTGTCCTTATGAATCACTAGTGGTTTCATGATATATTTCCTTTCATTACCTACCGATCAAACATCACACAGTCTATTGTAAAGAGTTCCGTTGTAAAAGTAAAGTGTTATTACAAATATAGTTCTGTAATAGCATTATCGTCTAAGCGTCATATCCACTCCAACGACCACCAAAGCCGTCGTCTGATTCCTGTTCGTTAGGAACGATAGACCAGATGATTCCATCTTCTTTATAGGTTTCAGGACCGCCTGTTGCCGTTATTCTAACAGGTTGTGGTGGTAGTTCTTCCTCTATTTGAACAATATTCTTGTCAAATAGCTTCTTGCGCATATCCAGATTGACGAGATCTTTGAAGATATCCTGTGTCGTCAACCAAGCAAACAATACCAAACACATAACCAAGTCGTCGTTGGTGCCTTCATCTGCGGCATACGTTTTGTTCTTTTTGATAACAAACGTAGATAGTTCAGAGATGATATCAAAGTCCTGTATGATCATTTGATTGCTTTCAATCAATGTCTTTAGTGCGTTACAGCCCTGACGCTTGACTCTAGACGTAGTTCTTACTCCGGGAGTCTTTCCCGCAATAGTCGTTAGTTTTGTAATACCTTTATTGTCTTCAGTATAGAATACGTTATCATACTCACAATCCATAGTCAAGATTTGTAATACCTGACTTCCGACGTCGTTGTTTTCTCCTAACACATATGCTCTATTGTAATGGCGAGCAACTCCTGTAATTAGATTAGGATATTCTTGCGCGGATACTCTATTAGATTTGTAACGCGCAACTACTCTATATGGCGCCTGTGTAACATCCATCACACAAAACGCAGAATAATCTAGCTCTTTAC
>JANXME010000256.1 GCA_025354785.1 Actinomycetes bacterium
AGGATCTGTCCACCGGATCAGACATTCAACTTGACCCAACTACTCAAGATGTTCGGTTGAGCAAGACTCATAAACGTATTTCTCAGGAAGTGTTTCCATCTTATACACGGAAAGACTTTAATCCTAAGATGGTTACGCCGAATGATACCCCAGGTCGCTTCCGAGATCGCGATACTCCCGATGAAGTGTTGAATACCCAGCCCATGGACCAAAGTCATTTTGAACAGGAAATTGGGTATGATCAGGGCACGTCCGATGAGATGGCTGGTCCCATGGATCCGGCAGTACGCCCGCTTTAATTATTGAAGAACAGGTGATATAGATTATGTCCAAAGATAATGACTACTTTTCTTATGAAGCACGGCAAGCGAGGCGAGCTCGTCGGCTAGCAAGTTTTGATGGCATTGCCGGTGTAGGTGAGTCGCGTTCCATAAAACTCACGACACAGAATGCAGGACAGGCCGCAGTTAGGATGGCGCGTGACGTTTTAGACAATTTTTTGCTGCCATCAATGCCTAAATTAAGCTATTCTGGTATTCGTGGTGCCAAGGTTGCTCAGAGTTCTTCAAAACTTGAAGATGGCGTAATCACCATTTTTGCGGAAATGAAGACTCGTAGTGGTGTAGTTGTTGGTTTTGACATGCCGATGGAGATTCGCGCCGGGGAGTTGATGGAGCCGTCAGTTATTTTGGTTACTGGCTCGCCAAGAATACTTGCTCAGTCTTCATTTGATGATATTGTTGATCACGGCACAATATATGAGAATCCGCCAGTACGAGATCTATTTTCAGCACCCCTATCAGCTGCTTCTGCAAAGGAGCAATATGGCAATCGCACGAAGCAAAAGATTGTAAACACTGGCTTGTTCTCTCTGGGGGCGAACAAGCAGGCTCTAAAAGATGTTATAGCCGGTCGCGCAATAGAATCACAGAATATGGCACCCGCGCCTAAAGAATACGTTCCTGGAAGACATCCAATAACGCAGCCAATGCCAAAATTGAAGGGTCCGGTCCAATACGGTCAAAGTTACAATGACGATACTACTCAAAACGAATTGCCTGGGACCACTCCATCAGAGCTACCTAATCTACCTACTAAAAATCTGCGTAGCCCAACATTAGATGGCAGCCAGACATTTAATCCGTCAAATGTCCATGATGAAGTGCCGATGGATGTTCCATGGGAACGGTCAAGTCGAAATGCAGATGTTGAGTCATATGATGCCGACGATCGGCATGAAAAGCCAGATCATGATCGCAATACCCAGGAAGACGATTATTTGGACCCTGCCGAACGCACAACCAATGATATTTGTGCAGGCGATAAAGTTTCCATCAAAGAAGAGATGGAATTAAAGGATCGTGGCGGTGCCGCATATGACATATCCAAGGGCACCAAGGTTCTGGTTGTGCGCGACCATGCTGGCGACAATAAGTCATTCGTCATTCGTCTAGACGATGGCATGGAAGCAATTGTTGAGCGCCGGTTTTTATCTAAAACTGGTCAATATATCTCTGCGCCAGAAGAAGGTATGCCGACCATACAGAAACAGAAACAAGAAATGGATAATAAGCCTGTTTCTTTAGTTGCCGACATGGAATTTATGGGCAAGGTGAATCAAGAATTGCAGCACATGGCAGACCAAGGAATCTCAGAGATTGATGCTAGAGCCGCCATTTTACATAAATATGGCATAGAAGTGGCAGCAAAAATATTCGAATAAGGTGGTGCTCGCGTGTCTGACAACCTTGGCGACTTTTTAAGTGGCCTACAACGAGACTTAACCGCAGTCGCACAGATAGATGGTAATGCTCCTAAGAAAGTTCAGAAGGACTTAGATTTTGAATATTTTACCACTCCAGCGCCAAACGCAATCGAGTGGGGTGTGCGTGAAGAATTTCTCGGTGTTGAGACGATGTGGCACCACACTCGTCAGTATCAAATTATTCGCGATTTCTTCCAATTGCGTTGCCCACTCTCTTCATGCAATGAACAGTCAGTCGATGCGCGCGATTGTTGGGGTAAGAGTCAACAATACTTAGAAAGTGAAAATTTGCTTGCCTGGAGCAGCAAATACGGCGAAGATGTTTGTCCATCATGTCGATCGACACGCTCGGAACTTACGGCGGATGGGCTAATAAACTTAAACACACAATGCCACGTAATAGCGGGAATGAGGACAACATACATCTCCACACATTTGCGTACATCATCTGGCCTTAAGCGTTTTAAAGACCTACTACCTGCAAATCCAATCCCGGATACTTTCTACCCCCTTAAAGACCTAAAGGTATTTGGTGAAGCAGGCTGGGAAGATGTTAGCGATGTGTACTATAGTGGCGAAATAGAATCGTCGACTGTTAAACTTAAGAATGGCATTGAACACGTAACTAGCCGTGTGCACCCAATGTACGGATTCAATGATGGTGTTTGGGGATGGCATCGAGCCAATACCATTAAGCCTGGCGCACATATTGAGGTTCATGCTGCCTCAGATTGGGTAGGTAAGTCTACTGACATAACCGAAGACGAAGCTTCTTTAATGGGCTATCTGATTTCGGAAGGTTCGATCAATTCAGAAAAAGCATGGAAGTTTACCAATGGCGATGAGGAGACGATTCAGCATTTCAATCATCTATTGGGTTCAGCTTTTAATTATCATACTGCGCACACATATATAAAGAAAGGTACCGCCTGCAAAACTGTAGATGCTTGCAATGCTAATATGCGTGCCCGCTTACGTTCACTCGGCTTGAAAGCTTCTATCGCCGACAATAAGTCCGTGCCTGAAGCACTATGGAATTCTACTGAGGCCGTGGTTGCTGCATATCTACGCGCTTATTTCGAAGGTGATGGTACCGCCGCTGTAGAGAAAAATGCTCATAAGCAAAAGCACCCAAAGTCAGCTGTTGCCTGTTATACGATATCTAAGCAATTGGCCGTCGATACTCAGCAGCTATTGTTGAACATGGGCGTAGAGTGCTCAATCGTCACATCTAAATCGAGACATTTTGGCACTGGTGGCCTCCCATTTGCCGATGGCCATCTAAGCTATTCTATTAGAATCTACGGCCGCAACATACTTAAATACGCTGAAAAGATTGGCTTCAATTCAGCCAGAAAGAAAGCGGCCTTGTGCGCCTGTGTAGATGTAGTCAAGTCAACTAAATTGCAGGATGTAAAGATACCTGGTCTTCAAGATGTTCTAAATCGCATCAATGACAGGATGTCTTTTACGGCTCGTCTATGTAGCTTAACAGTCGGTGTTCGTAACGGATGTAATTTTTCTATTTCTAGAAATACAGTACTTGAGTTGATTGAGTATCTAGATGGAAAATTAGATGACGCTGATGTTAGATTGCTTAAGCGATTATCAAATCCATGGTCTAGGTTTGTTAAGGTCGTGAGTATTAAAGATGGCCCACCGTTGCCGATGGCTGATTTGCACGTGCCAGGCACCCATAGTTACATAGCTAATTCAGTAATGAATCATAATTCGGGGAAGACTGCTACCGCATCTATTATTGGCACATATGTTGAACATCGTATTATAACTTTGGGCCATGGCACACCGGGCGGTCTGTCTAAGTATTTTAGCAATCAGCTTCGTAATCAACCTTTTGAGATTACCTTCATTGCTTCCACAGATGTGCAATCGGCAGATACAATCTGGGCGCGCTACACTAGCCTACGCCAAGACAGCCAATGGATGTCCAAGTATGTTAAGTGGATCAAACAAAAAGAACTTGATCAAGTAATCCAAAAAGGGGCTAAGACCTGGCAGTACGAAGAGCGCACTAAGGATATCGTTCATGGTGCGCTGAATTTAAAAATAAATTCAATGAATTCTAACAGTTCTGGGATGGCCGGCCGTACACGTATAGCTTCGTTCATCGACGAGTTAGCACGTTTCGAGAATACAGATTCGTCTGGTTCCGCCGACGAGTGCTATCGTGTTCTTGAGAACTCTTTGCGCACTATTCGTTCAGCTTCTTCTAATAACTTAGCCACCCCATGGCTAGGCGCCATGTTTTCGATTTCATCGCCCATTTCTGAAGACGACAAGTCGATGCGCCTGCTTAAGCAGGCGCCGTCGATTAAGGGTATGTACTACGGCCACTATGCCACTTGGGAGTTTAACCCAGACCAGCCCCGTGAGATGTTTGATGATGACTTTGCTAAGGATCCGATCGGCGCGATGCGTGATTTCGGGGCTCGTCCACCAACGGTTGCTAGTCCGCTCATTCAAGATCCAAATAGATTTCGCGAGTTGGCTATCCAGCCCGACCTGAAACCAACCGCCACATTCAAAAAGTATGTTCACGTAGATAAGACTGGTCGCGAGTATGTGTCCGCTAAAGTGGATACAGCCAATATGCTCCGTAACGGCGAACGTTACATCACATTTGATGCAGGATCGTCCTTTGACCAGTTCGCTGGCGCTTGCGCCCATGGTGAATGGGTTGTTACGCCGGAAGGTAAGCAGTTGGTCACCGTATTTGATTGGGTAGTGCGCGTTCTCCCAGAGGGCAAGCCAAGACGCGAGGTCTGGTTTGACTTCGTTGTTACAATGCTAGACCATTTATCTAAATACTATTATATCGGGCGAATCGAATTTGACCGCTGGCAGTCAACATATCTAATTCAACAGATTCGTAATCGAGGTATATTCTGTGAAATGAAGGGCACGACCGCCGACCACTTCAATAAGTTTATCAACGATGTTAACTATTCCAAAGTTCGTATGCTTCCGCCGATGCCCGACGATAAAGTGCTGGAGCCTCCATTCATGTCGGCAGCGGGGCTCGCATTCTATGAATTAGAGCGACTAGAGCGATCACCAGATTTAAAGAAGGTATTTAACCCCAAAAAGGGCTTAAAGCGGGGGCACGAATCAGACGACGTAGCGACAGTGGTAGCCCATGTGAACTCTATGGTACAGAATGCTGTTATAGACATTAATAACAATAATAGTCAGACATCTCGATTGAAGAGGGAACAGTCTGGTAGCCTAGGTAGTGATCGCACTGGTGTACTATATCGACCAATGCATGGTAATAAGAGGTTATGGTAGATGACTAGATTAAATCGTTTGTATCAAAAGAAGCTCGCCCAGATTGGCACACCCGAGCAGCAAGTCATTGCCGATAAAATTCTTGAAACCATGCCGAGCTATTCCCTAGAGAATCATGAGATAACTGGTGACGTCAACATAATCGACGAAGATGATGGTTTGCTTGACGACCATCAACTCTCCATGGAACAAGAGTATCCAGCTGGGGAAGGCGATTCTTCGCAAGCCCATCGTCCCGGTTTGAGTGGCCCAGGTGGGAATCTGCCTAAGATCGAGGGTGCTTCTGAAGAGCGTTCCGCTATCCTCGCCCTCATGCCGACTGAGGCTGCCCGCAAGAAGATTGCCTCCGCTATGGGCGGTCGTCTCCACGAGGCTCCAGAAGAATTGCACATTACGTTAGCATATTTAGGTAAAGGTTTGTCAGATGAAGATATTGAAAAAGTTAGCGCATGTCTCGATGCAATGTGCCCAGAGTATGACCCACTTGAATGTCGCATGCAAGGTCTTGGGGTTTTTGATCATACAGTCGATGGCGGACGCCCATTCTATGCGAGTATCGACGCACTCGGAATGGCCAAGCTCAGAACCGAGTTATTGGGAGCAATTGAACATGTTGGAGTCGCAATAGAGCACAAATATGATTTCACGCCGCATATGACCCTCGGGTATATAGATGCCAGCCTGATAGAGCTCGCTGAAGGTTCGCCCGGTGTTGAGTGGGTGTCTGACGAGATTGTACTCATGAATGGCGGCAAACACACTAAATTTAAGCTGGGTTCGACCGAAAAGCAAGCTGGCGGTTTTGGATACGACCTTCAAGAGCTTGACACTCCGAGTGTTGGTGGCAATTTTGAGCAGCCCAACAATCAACTCTCCGAGAACACTCAGGAAGACCCAGATCTAAAGTTGGGTGAAGTCGAAGAGCCATACTCAATAGATTCAGGTCCTCAAAATTTTAGATTTGAGGATGGCGACGAATATAACATCGTTAAGGGCGCCGAATTGGAGGTCTTTGACAATTTAGATAAGTGGGGGCAGGTCGCGATTGATCCAACGACCCTGCCTAATGATATGCAGGTTGTTCAAGATCAAATGAATGAGACAAACCCAGGTGGACAACCGGTTAAAGTTGAAGAGCAGCCTGACGAGTATAATGATATGGCATCAGGATTATATATGGTAGCGTTGAGGCATCTAGATGGGTCGCCTGTGACCAATGATATTGAAGCCATCGCGGCGCTTAAACTATTTTTTACTGGAGTTGGCAGTTTTGAGCCAGACGAACATGATCGAGCATACGGCTTATATCTGGTCCAGTTGCCTTTTGATTTCGTTCGCGAAAACGCCGGTCACTGCCGTGAGCTTGAGAGTGGTAATTATATATTAAACGTTGATTTTGGCGGCCCGGATTCTACTGAACCAGAGCGCGAGCCTGACCCGATGGGTGACTTGGACCATGAAGCCGTTGGACTAGCAGATAATCCGACTAATGAAAATAGCTATGGTAGTGGATTAGGCCGTCAGGATCTCTCTATTCCTCGACCGCCTGCCAAAGAAGATCTGCGTTACAAGAGATAGTTGGAATCCAACGGCGTTTTAACAAGTAACTATTAATCATGTCCATACCAATCTACTCAAAGTACGACAAAGTTCGCGAGGCGGTTGCCCGCACAGACGGCAAGCCTGCGCATGGATTGTCGACCGATCAAATCGATCTTCTTCATGATCGATTTTCGGCATTTATGCCGTCGATTACTAAGACTGGTGGCTCTTCTAGTTCCTTGCAAGATTTGTTCCAGGGCGATTTACCCAAGGGCGCATCATGGGATCCACGTCGGGCACAATTGAATGCACCAACGCCAGCTGGCGGCGGCCGACAGTTAGTTACCGTTCAGACTCCGTACCAGCCTGAATTCGCAAGTCCAGATCGCCAGCAGTACCCGGTCCATCGTATCCTCGCCAATCGTTATTGGCGGCTGTTCTATAAGTTAGATCCAGTAATTGGCAACTGTGTAGATTTGTATGCTGATCTGCCATGGTCTAATTTCGAGCTTACTGGCGAAGGTGTCGAAGGCGAGATTCGGCAGCAATATGAATATATGTGTCGCGAGACACAAGTGCTTACCCTGCTACCACAAATTGTGCGTGAATTCTTAGTTGTTGGTGAAGCGGTGCCACACACCTTTTTCGACGAAGACAAAGGCATCTTCACATATATTGCCCTACACAATCCGGATCAGCTAGAAGTCATAGATGCGCCGTTCATTAAGATGGATCCGATCCTAGAGTTCATTCCAGACGATCGGCTACGTTCGATTCTAACTTCTGATCAGCCTGAACTTCGTAAAATTCGCGACCGCATGCCGCCTGAGCTTATTAATCGACTCAATGCGCGTCAGAACATTCCGCTTTCATCGTTAAATGCAACCTTTATTCCGCGTAAGTTGCACCCATATGATACGCGCGGAACCTCAATGATTTCTAGAATGTGGCGCGTGCTGATGTTAGAGGATAGCGTATTTAATGCGACTATTCAAATAGCAAGGCGACATGCTTGTTTTGTTGCAGGTACTCAAGTAATGTTGGCTGAAGGCATCAAAAACATTGAAGATGTTCAGATCGGAGATAAAGTGGTCGCGGGCAATGGTAAAGTTGAGACTGTTGAGGCTGCTTGGCAAGAGCCGCCGTCTCCAACTGTAACTGTTAAGGTAGTTGGCACTGAAGACATCACCTGCACGCCTAATCACAATTTCTTAATTTGGAAAACTCCGACGACCTGTGCGTGTGGTTGCGGCGAAATTGTTAAACGTCATAAGGGCCATATTTCTGCTTTCGTGAACTCACATAATTCAAAGCGCAATGCCCAGACTGGCCGCATGGAGCAATCTGTTAAAGAATGGAAAGTGTGGTCAGAGTCTCCAAAAATTCGCACCACCCCAGATTGTCAGGCTATTCAGAAGGTACCGGCATCAGAAATTCGGCCGTATGATTACATGCTTATTCCTCGCAAGTTTGATGAGATTAAGCCCGATTGCACACTTGAGCAGGCTAGATTGTTAGGGTACTATGCGGCGGAAGGCTACCAGCGATTTAACCAAGTAGTATTAACATTGGGACTTGAAGAGTCTGGACGCGAACAAAATATTGCCGATGATGCGGTTAATATTTTAAGTATGTTGGGTTGCGAGGGCATTAAAGAAACTAAATGTACACCCTCGCAGATTGAAACTGGGAGACGCCCAACAATAGTAGTAAGAGCTAATAATTCTGAGAATCTATGTAAGTGGTTGTCTAAACATGCAGGGGAAGGTGCAGTAACTAAGCGATTCTCTGAAGATGTGATGCGTTGGCCTCTAGAATATAAGAAAGAATTGCTTAAGGGTCTATATCTAGGTGATGGTAGTCGGAGTAAGTGTTCTTCTGGTGATTCCTACCAGGTTGCGATGGGTCTAACATCGCGCTCCATGATCTATCAAACACGCTTAATACTCGCTCAGATGGGCATATTGGGAGCCATATCAGCCAACCCTAAGAAGCACAAACACGCAAATTGGAATGATTGTTGGATTATTTCATCGACTGGTGCCGATGCCCGACAAATGATGGACATGATTTTTGATGAATACATCGTAAGTCCGTGGGGCGACGCGCCGGAAGATGCGCGTAAAGGAATGAAGACGTGGGTGGATGAGAACTATTTATACCTACCTGTGCAATCTGTAACGCCGAATAATGTTGAAGTGTCAGTATACAACCTTACTATCTCAGGGGATCATTCCTACATAGCGCAGGGGGTACATTGCTTCAATAGTCCCCTTAAGGTGGCTAAGCTTGGCAATGCTGCAACTGGTTGGATTCCACCGCCTGAACAAGAGAAGAGATTACTTGAGTTGTTAGCCCAGGCAGAACTTGATCCCAATGCATGGTTAGTCTATCATTATGGCATAAATTTTGAGACTATCGGCACGACTGATAAAGTTATGTCGGTCAACCGTGAGTGGGATATTATCGAGCGCATTAAACTTGTTGCTATGGGAATTAGCAAGTGTTTTGTTAAAGACACGCTAATTAATTTAGCTTCTGGTGATTATAAGCCTGTCCAGGATGTGACTATCGGCGATCGAGTTGTCGATAAAGATGGAAAGGTAGAGACAGTAGTGGATGCCTGGGATAGCGGTTCACCTAAACAATTAATAGAGATAGTCACTAAAGGTGGCAAGAAGTTTAATATAACTTCTAATCACAAGTTCCCTGTCTGGGCGTGGCCCAGAGTATGCGCATGCGGCTGTGGTCATAAGTTAAATAAGGTTGGCAGGCTATATGCGCATAATTACAGTCCAGCTATGGCTGTAGATAGTGTGGTGGTCAATAAGTTCTCTAAGAGAGAGAAACCACAAAGAATTCCGGTTGGATATGACCCGCTAATTTCCCTAGAAGCTAAGGACATCAAAGCAGGTGACTGCCTATTGGTGCCTCGGACATTTGAAAGTATTAGACCAGATATTTCACTTGATCAAGCCCGTCTGCTGGGTTATTATATTGCTGAGGGCCATGTAATTCGTGGTGAAAGTTTTGGCGGTAAAGCACATGGAGATGGATTTGAATTTTCGCTTGGCGCGCATGAACGAAATACTTGGGCTAAAGATATCGTAAACATATGCTCAACGTTAGGATTTGCTGTGCACATTAATAAATCTACTTTTGAATCTGGTATTAAGGTTACGGTCCAAGGCAAATCATCAGTTGAAATGGCCAAATGGCTTGAGACTCATGGCGGCGCCTACGCCGCCACCAAACATCTTTCTGAAGATGTAATGCGTTGGCCTCTAGAATATAAGACAGAACTCTTGAAAGGTATGTTCCGTGGTGACGGCAGTCAATATTGGGTCAATACAGCTCGCAAGATTGACAACACCTTCAGTCGTGAGTTTACTGTTAAGTACGCCACCACTTCATCACAATTAGCTCGCCAAATCCAATTAGTATTAGTGCAATTGGGATATTGGTCAACTCTAGAAGATAAAAAACCGTCGGGGTTTGGTAAACTTCCGCAACTTAATCCTAAGATATCTGGGAAAATGGCACGCGATCTAGCTGATGCGATTTGGGGTCTGGCAAGTAGAGCATCTAAGCATGAGATTAATTCGCATTATGATACTTTTAGAGTTGATGACAGATTTATCTATCTACCAGTTAAAAGTGTGAAATTTGTTGAGAACAAATCGCCGGTATATAATATATCTGTCACGGGATCTCACACATATTTAGCAGACAACGTCGCTTCGTGTAATTCATTTTTACACGGTGAAGTTAGTTATGCCTCTAGTGCGACCGGCCTTCAAGTTTTTCTTCAACGTTTAAAGTCGATGCGGATGTTTTTCGAACAGAAGTGGCTTTATCCGAAATTTTTTCGTCCGATCGCAGAGATTAATGGCTGGATTAAGCCGAAAGCAAGCGAAGTCAATCATCGTTACCGTATTAAGCGCTCGGCTCGCGAGCTCGAAGAGCAGAATGCATATATCGTTCCCAAAATTGTTTGGGATAAGTCTCTTGATCCGCAGGTTAACTCAGAGCTCATCAATGCTATCAATACACTAGAAGGTATTGGAGTTAAGTTCTCTAAGACTACTAAGATGGCTGCCGTTGGATATTCGTTCGAGGAAGAAACTAAAAAGATTCAACGTGAAATTGAATTTGAAAAGCAATTCCTGCCTGCATTGCCCGGCGCGGCTCCAGCGGCGGGTGGTGGTGGTGGTGGTGGTGGTGGTGGTGGCATGCCACCTCCCGGCATGGAAGAAGGTGAGGGTGATGCTCAGACCCCTCCTGGTCTTGATGGCGCCCCACCCTCTGGCGTAAATGCTCCGCCCGCGCCACCTACCCCAGGTGGTCAAGGTGTTGGTGTTAAGG
>JANXME010000269.1 GCA_025354785.1 Actinomycetes bacterium
GACCAAACCCGTAACGACTCTAGATCACAACTGGGGATATGGTGCGCAAGTTTGGCATCCATTTACAGGGACAACAATGTTGCTCGGACTTCACGGGCAATATGTCTATGTTCACCCATCCACTAATACTGTAATCGTGAAACTGAGCGATGAACCTACAGACAGTGGCAACAACGAGGAGCTAACCGTGGCCGTTTTGCAAAGTTTGGTCTCCGCAAAACTTTAGGCTTGGCGTGAAACGCTATAAATAAAGTCCACTTTAACCTCGCCAATTACTGGCAAGGTTTCCGTACGTTCACCTTTCCCGTTTCCCGTCATTACATGAGTTACCGGATCTCGCACAAAGTTAACGATGAAAGTCAGAGAACCATAGGTGCTATTAAAGGCTGTCACGGAGGCAACACCCTTAATGTCAGTAACAGCTCCAGTGACAGTCCAGTTATCCGCAGAGCCACTTCCCTTTCCATTTAGAATCATGAAAGTAGTAGCGACCGTGAAGTAATACGGGTAAGACTTGGATTTTGAAGTGGGTTTTTCTGGATTGGGGATGTCCACGATGCACCCTGACGAAGAGTTCTTACAAACATGCACTGTTCGCTTAGGGAAAAAGTTGTATTTGAAGTTTATCCCGCCGGTAATTTCAAGAGAACTATAAAAGAGAGTGCTAGCACCGCTTAGAAATTACAGAAGGACCAAATCGTCGCGATGGACTAGTTCTCTTTCAAATTCGGCACCCAACTCTCTGGCCAACTCTTTCGTTGAACGACCGAGCATTTGTGGAATTTCCGAAGAATCGAAGGCCACTAAGCCACGTGCGATTACCACACCAGTTTTGCTGACAATTTCCACGGCATCTCCCGCGCTGAATTCCCCTTCAACGCTGGTTACACCTGCTGGCAGAAGAGAAACACCTCGTTCAATTAAGGCCGCAATCGCGCCATCATCCACGACCAGACGGCCATGTGAAGTCGACGCATGCGCCAACCAGAGTAAACGAGAATTTTTCTTGGACGGTTGAGCCGAAAAATAGGTACCAACATCTTCGCCCCGCAGCGCTTGACCTGCCTTTTCTAAACTTGTCAGCAACATTGGGATTCCTGCCCCTGTTGAGATCCGCGCCGCTTCTACCTTCGTCACCATGCCGCCACTACCTACGCCAGAACTTCCAGCCCCACCCAATGTCGCTTCATCAATATCGCGAACCGAATCCACTGTACTTATTCGCCGCGCGTTCGCGCTTTTTGGCGGCGCGTCATAGAGAGCATCAATATCGGAAATTAATACTAGCAAATCAGCGCCAATTAAAAGACAGACCAAGGCAGCCAATCTGTCGTTATCTCCAAAGCGAATTTCTTGGGTACCAACTGTGTCATTTTCATTAATGATTGGCACAACTTCGAGGGCGTGAAGTCGCAGTAGCGTGCGTTGAGCATTTTGATAATGAGATCTATGGATAACATCTTGCGTCGTGAGCAGGATTTGTGAGGCAGTAATCCCATGTCGAGCAAAGCTTTCTGTATACCTATGGATAAGCAAGCCTTGACCAACGGCAGCAGCAGCCTGTTTAGTTGCCAAGTCTTTAGGCCGAATTTTAATTCCCAATTGGGCAAGTCCGGCTGCAATTGCGCCAGATTAAACAACAGTTACTTCTGCGCCCTGGCCTCGAGCTGCCGCAACTAGATCGACCAATTGATTAACGGCCGCCGGGTTTAATTCCGACCCCGCACCCCCTGTGAGGGAAGAGGATCCAATCTTGATGACAATGTGTTTGGCGGTGGGAATTCGGCTACGCATCTGCTTGATCTGTTTCAATCTCGGGGGTTAATTCTGGAGTATGTGGATCCATCACTTTGTATTCCCATTGGCGGGCCACTTCGTCATCGCTGAGTTGATCATGGGGTCTTTCGTAACCTTTCCATAAAGAATCAAAACGAGTGTCATCTCCGCGTGCCCCTAGAAGTTCAGCGCCGGCTTCGATAGTTGGTTCCCAATCAAAGACCACTGCATCGTCGCCTTCGCCCACACGCACTTCGCTGCCCGATACCGCCCCGCGCCTAAAAAGTTCGCGCTCCACTCCAAGTTGGGCCATACGATCGGCCAAGTAACCAATAGCTTCCGCATTTTTGAAGTTTGTTTGTAATACCCAACGCACAATTTTTGGACCAAGCACCGTAAATGAGCCATCGGCGTTCGCATTGACGCTAAAGCCAGAATCATCCACGGCGGGCGGGCGAAGAACAATCCGAGTTCGTTCCTCAACCGCCATTTCGGCGCGTGATTTTTGAATTAGGCGCGCCATTGCATATGTAAGTTCAGTTAGGCCCTGTCTAGATGCCGCCGATACCGGATAGACCTCAAAGCCGCGATCGCGCAGTGATTGGCCCACCATATCTGCCATTGCTTCACCGTCGGGCAGATCAATTTTGTTTAGAGCGATAATACGGGGACGATCATCTAGGCCGCCATATTGTGCCAATTCATTTTCAATTATTTCCAAGTCATGTACTGGATCGCGATCAGTCTCCAAGGTTCCACAATCCAATACATGGACCAAGGCCACGCAACGCTCCACATGTCTCAAGAACTCTAATCCAAGTCCCTTTCCTTGGCTCGCACCAGGAATTAGCCCAGGCACATCGGCGACAGTAAATCGCGTCTCTCCCGCTTGCACGACGCCAAGATTGGGAACCAAAGTAGTAAAGGGGTAGTCGGCAATCTTGGGCCGCGCCGCCGAAATCGCTGCAATTAGCGAAGACTTTCCTGCACTTGGATAACCCACCAGAGCGATATCAGCCACGCTCTTAAGTTCCAAAATGAGTGTGCGATCTTCACCAGGTTCACCTAGGAGTGCGAACCCCGGAGCGCGTCGTTTGGCTGAAGAAAGTGCAAGATTTCCGAGCCCGCCGCGGCCACCTTGTGCAGCAACAAAAATGGTTCCGTTTCCAACTAAATCTGCAATTTGATTTCCTGCCACGTCAAATACAACTGTTCCATTTGGCACTTTAAGAATTATGTCTTCTCCCGATGGTCCGTCTTTTCGATCTCCATAACCGGCGCGGCCAGAGATTGCTTTGCGATGTGGCGAATGATGAAAATCAAGGAGTGTAGTTACATTTGGATCAACTACAAGAGTGACGTCTCCTCCGCGGCCGCCATTGCCGCCATCGGGTCCGCCGAGTGGTTTGAATTTTTCGCGCTTTACTGAGACGCAACCATCCCCGCCGTTGCCGGCCGAGACAAATAGAGTGACGCGGTCGACAAAAGTTGTCATCTGTGCCTCCCCCGTCATTACTCAAATAATAAAAACATACTAAAAATAAAAGAGCGGGTCCGAATTCACGGCCCGCTCATTTATGAGAACCGAGGGTTAGGCGACGGGGACCACATTCACCACGCGACGTCCGCGAGCGCGACCGAATTCAACGGCTCCAGCTGCGAGTGCGAAAAGAGTGTCATCCTTGCCACGACCTACATTTGCACCGGGATGGAAATGGGTGCCACGTTGACGCACGAGGATCTCGCCATTCTTGACTACCTGTCCGCCGAAGCGCTTAATTCCGAGATACTGCGCATTTGAATCGCGACCATTGCGCGTTGACGAGACTCCCTTTTTACTTGCCATCTCTCAACCCCTTACTTTGCGCCGTTAATGGCGGTTATTAGAACGCGTGTGTTCTGTGAGCGAAAACCTTGACGGCGGCGATAGCCGGTCTTGTTCTTGTAACGAAGAATGTGGATTTTTGGTCCCTTAGTCTCATCCAGAACTTCTGCGGTCACCTTGATACCCGAAAGGACCTTGGGATCTGTGGTGACTTTGGTGCCATCAACCAAGAGAATTGCTGGGAAAGTTACCGTTGCCCCTGTTGCACTGCTGAGCCGATCGACGGTGAGCGTATCTCCGACGGCAACCTTCTCTTGGCGGCCACCAGCCTTCACAATTGCGTACACGTTTCGACTCCAGTTCGTTTATCCAGCAGTTATCTCGTTATTAATAGACCTAAAAAAATATTTAAAATCAGCGCGGCGGGCTTGAAAAAGTCCACTAAGCAAGGGCTAAGGGTACGGATAATTGACCCCTAAGGTCAAACTGAAGCCCGAAAATGGCCCATTCTCAGCTCTCTCCTCATGCCCCCGTCGTTACCACCCCGGTACTTACCGCTCGGCGACGGCGTCGGCCCTGAGGCTTCTCTTCAACTTTTGGACTTTCCATAGGGGCAAGAGAGCCTCCCTCTTCCACCAACTCTGAGGCTTGGCTCGCGATTTCAATTTCGGCTTCAGGCAAACTTTCCAAAAGTTCCAAGTTATGTCGCGAGGCTTCGGCAATTTCTTCAAATTGCGTCGGCGCTTTGACCTTTACTGGATCGGTATGAATGTGGATGCCACGCCCATTGCAACTTTCACAGGTAGTTGAGAAAGCCTCTATCAAACCTTGGCCCACCCGCTTGCGAGTCATCTGAACCAGACCAAGTGAGGTCACTTCTGCGACTTGATGCTTGGTGCGATCCCGTCCCAAACATTCCACCAATCGACGCAAAACCTTTTCGCGATTGGACTCCAGGATCATGTCAATGAAATCGACCACGATGATTCCACCTAAATCTCGCAAGCGAAGTTGACGAGCAATTTCCTCGGCGGCCTCAAGATTATTTTTGGTTACCGTTTCTTCGAGATTGCCACCCTTGCCAATAAATTTTCCGGTATTTACATCGATCACAATCATGGCCTCTGTGCGGTCGATTACTAAGGAGCCTCCCGAAGGTAAATAGACTTTACGATCGAAAGCTTTAGCCAATTGTTCATCGACTCTAAAGTCAGTAAAAAGATCTCCAGGACCCGTCCACTTTTCTAGCTTAGATGTTAACTCAGGGGCTATGAAACCTAAATAATTATTGATTTCATCCCAAGCCTCGCTACCCTGAATTGTCAGCTTTCGGAAATCTTCGTTGAAAATATCGCGAATTACACGGACTGCCAGATCAGGTTCGGAATAGAGAAGAGCGGGTGCATGGAAATTGGAATTTTCAGATTTCGCAACGATGTCTTCCCATTGCGTTTTCAACCGTGCGACATCACCTTCGATTTCTGCGTCACTGGCGCCTTCTGCCGCGGTTCGCACGATAACGCCAGCTTCCTCAGGCACCAACTCTTTCAAAATTGTCTTTAATCGCGCGCGTTCTGGCTCAGGAAGTCGGCGACTGATTCCGCTCATTCCACCGCCTGGAACATAAACTAAATAGCGACCTGGCAAACTAATTTGACTGGTAAGCCGGGCGCCCTTTTGGCCAATTGGATCTTTGGTAACTTGCACCAAAACTGGTTGTCCAGTCTTTAAAACCATTTCGATTTTTCGAGGTTGGGATTCAGAGATACCTGCCGCATCCCAATTTACTTCCGCAGCATAAAGAACCGCATTGCGCCCTTTTCCGATATCAACAAATGCAGCCTCCATGCTAGGTAGCACGTTCTGCACGCGCCCTAAGTAGACGCTACCCACATAGGAAACGTTGCTGTGGCGGTTTACATAGTGCTCGACCATGACTTTATCTTCGATCACGGCTATTTGAGTTCGGTCACCTATTTGACGAACCAACATTTCACGGTCAACGTTCTCGCGACGCGCCAAAAATTCGCCTTCGGTAATTATGGTTCCGCGCTTTCGGTATGGCTCGCGATATTCGCTACGAGTCTCTCGCGCCCGTCGCGGTGCCCGAGCCGCTTCTCGGCGAGCCGGACGCTCGCGTGGCTCACGAACTTCGCGCGGTTCGCGCGCCTCTCGCACCTTTACAACTGTGATAACGCCATCTTCTTCAATAATTTGCCCGGCGGTCTCCCCCGGCGCAACGCCATCTGCGCTAGAACGTCTGCGGCGGCGGCGATGGGTAGCAGTTGTTGAACCGTCTTCTTCTGATGTATCCAAATTTTCATTTGCACTGCTTTCGCCACTTTCATCGCCAGCACCTCCCGTGCGACGGCGGCCACGTCCACCTCTGCGACGACGGCGACCACGCGTATCATCCCCAGAGCTTGGCTCTGTTGAAATTTCGGGGGCGCTCTC
>JANXME010000278.1 GCA_025354785.1 Actinomycetes bacterium
GTGGGATTCGAACCCACATCTCTCCGGTTAAGAGCCGGATATAATATGCCGTTATACTAACAACCCGAATTTGGCGCTCCTGTGTGAGAATTAAACTCACCACCTTTTTCCTACAGTGGAAAATGTTCTATCGTTAAACTAAGAAGCATAAACTTGGAGCGGGATACGAGAATCGAACTCGTTTAACAAGTTTGGAAGACTTGGACACAACCAATATGCCAATCCCGCATAAAATCAAAAATCTGGTGCGCGAGGTGGGACTTGAACCCACAAAACCGAGTTTCTAAGACTCGTACGTATGCCAATTCCGTCACACGCGCATTAAATCAAATAAAGTGTCTCCACGGCAGGAATCGAACCTGCACCCCCTGTATCCAAAACAGGAACGCAACCATAACGCTTCGCGGAGAAATTTGGCGCGCCTAACAGGACTCGAACCTGTAATAAGAGTTTCGTAGACTCTCGTGATAAATCCATTTCACTATAGGCGCATTAATTCTTCTTTCTTCGATTAGAATAATTGCACTTCTTATGCGAGAAAGCTATGTTATTTAGGTCCCAAAACAGTTTGTTATCTTGACCTCTCCAATGTTCTTTGTGATCAATACTTAACTCTTTGGTATTCAAAATCTTTTCTTTACATCTAAAGCAATAATCTCTTTCAGCTTCCTGAACTAACTGGAAGAATATTTCTTTCCAGAGTCTGTGGGTTGCTGTTCCAAAATTCATTCCCAACTGTTTTGTATCGGGAGAATGTCGGTGGTTTATTCCTTTCATAATTTGGTGCACCCAAGGGGATTCGAACCCCTGTAGCCAGATTGAAAGCCTAGCGTCCTAGTCCTCTAGACGATGGGTGCATAAATTTGGTGGAAGGTGAGGGAGTCGAACCCTCGTCAATACGGTGCAAGCGTATAGTAATCCCGTTATACTAACCCCCCAAAATTGACCATATGACTTCGCGATTACTCAGCGTCAGTCGAATAAATTTGGTGGAACGTACTGTTAGGATTCGAACCTAGACCACCCCTATAATGGGATGTGTTTTGCCATTAAACTATTAGCACTAATTGATACCCACCGACAGCAATCGGTGTATTTCAATCTCCACCTAAAAACCAGTTTAGTTACTGCTAATACTGGTTTGAATTCGTAAGAAGGTTCCGATATAACCCATCGTAACCTACAACTGTTGGTTTGTAATCAATAGTTACAAAGTTACAAACTTTTGACTGGTGGAGTGAGTAGGATTCGAACCTACACGGACTAGCCGACTTCTGTTTTACAGACAGATGCCCTTCCTATTAGGCGTTCACTCCGAAAACTTGGCGCTTCTGCTAGGAATTTAACCCGGCATACTCTCCTTACCACGATCTAATGTCGTGTTGGGGCTTGCTCTGACGTTGAGCTAAGAAGCATAAATCGAGGTTTTCGGAACGCTCGCAACGGCTGATTTTCACAGCAGTCTCTATGTGCCGCGCATCGTCTTAACAACCGCGTTATGCTCATAGAAACTAAATGGCTGGTAGGACAGGGATCGAACCTGTGAATACGCGATTAACAGTCGCGGCTATTACCACTCTAGTCACCTACCAATAATAATCCCCATGTATTTATCCATTCCGGGTGCAGAACTTCATATTCCCACGGGGCAACCCTTGAACGTTTTGTTGCGGGGAACCAGACAAATCCCCGGAGGAAGATATCTTCCCTCATAGTACATTCTTACGGTTTAAAGGACCGGCGTGCTATTGCATGACACTAACAGTACAATGTTTCGCAGCATATAAATTGATAACCTAGATCATCTATTTATATATTGCCAAATAGTTTCCCACTTTTCGGTCTGTATGTTTTTGACATTTATAGACCTTGGACTCTTTTTCGAGTCTACCTATCAGGGGGCGGGGCGACCCAGACTTAATGTCGCAACTTAAGAGAGTATTATACTCTCCGATAACACCGAGATGCTATCTACCCAGCCGCATGATACGGAGGGTGGCGGCGACTGCCGAAAATCTAACACTAGTTGTAAAAGAGCGCGATCGTCATTCAGCTAGGAATGCGATATCAGTAAGATTTACTTGCCACTGATGGGCAAATCGACCTGTACTATTTTTATATCGTTCCATGCTTTTTGTTGACTCGTTTCTTTAACCTAAGAGAAGTATTATACGGCAGTGGTCTGTAAAAGTAAAGCTTTTTTCAAAACTTTTTTCTCAACAAATTCAATGGCTCGTTCGAGCAGCTTTGTTTTCGTTGAATTTTTACTGGATCACTTCTATATATACGTTTACTCTTTCAAAATTATCTGAATATTGACACAACGATGACTTTTTATCATCATCTTCTTAAATTCGTTGGTGCAGTCCTCGCAAACGTTTTTGCGAAACGCTGTCGTGTGAGCGATCTGCTCCTGCTCTAACCAATCCCTATACTGTTCCTTAGAATCGAAACAGACTGGAATCTTATTCACCGAAACCGATGCATACAGATTCCTCATCATCTCCATGTGCTTCGGCTTCATACGATAGGATCCGTAAAGACCGCATCGACGTTACCGTTCTCAATACGCCACATAATGTTTGATTCGCACAAATCACTATCGGCACCAAGACGATTGTACATCTTACAAAGAATTTGCTTAATCTCTAGAAGATTCACATCAGTCGGAAAACAATTTTGAATTTCCCAAGCATTGAAATTCCAGTATTCCTCAACTCCACGATCCTGCCAATAGGAACATATCTTCTCAATGGCACGATCTCGTGATAAACCCATCTTAGTCAGCTTCTTAATCGCTTGATCGCTTGACAGAAGCTTCTCCATCACAACCTCATAAAAGAAGTTGCTCATCGGAGACAGCGAATCAGAATCATAAAGCTTAATGCTCTCAAGTCGTGGCAGATTCGGATTCTGAGTGCTTAGACCGATGTAACGTAGATAATTGATATAATTGTCACTATTCACGAGTCCGACCTTTAATACTCTATTCCGATTCTTGATGTCATAGACTGTTCCAAATGATCCGTTGTTGATGAACTCGAGATCCTCACGGTTCTCAAGATATCTAAGATACTTGTTGAAGTCATCGAACTTTGTATGGCGTGCCTTGAGGCGCAACATCATTCGTCACTCCCATCAAAGTCCCGCATGTTCAGACGCTTGCGCTTGTAGATCTTCTCGGCAGGAACGATGCGCTGATGAAACTCGCGCGCAGTACGTACTGCCTTGGCAATCGGATTACGACCGACCTGCTTGAAAAGGAAATTAGTGGAATCGGGGATTTTCTGTGCGGGTTGCATTATATCTAATCAGTGATTGTGCTAAAAAAGTTTTAAACTCTACTTCATCGAACTTTCTGAAATCGTCTGGGTGAATATAGGCGACATAGTCATCTAGAATCACCGCAATCAGTTTCAGATTCTTTTCCTCTAGGATTTGTACTCCTAGAGGAAAAGTGATCTCTGTTGCTCTCTTCAGGTTCATGCTGCTAGCACGCGGTGAGCTTCTTCAAACTCAGCGAGGACACTTTCCAGCGCCTGTTCCGCATCACGCAGCTGTTCCTCTGTACCGAAGTGTGCTGACCAGCACGCTGCCATCTCGGCATCGGTCACCTTGCGGTGGAGAGACTCAACAAACATCTTTTCGTTACTCATGAAGCCTATTATACTCTTCTGCACTCAGAAGTAAAGGAAAAAAAAGCCACTGATATCAGTGGCTTATAGTAAGCTATTGTTTTACAACAATTTACTTAGAGACCACCATCTTCACGACAGCCTTAATTTCCTGATGCAATTCTTCATGAGTCACTAGGTCATGGGGAACCACTGTAACAGGCACTACGGGAGCGGGAGACGTCTTACAATTGACTCCTGCGGCATTCATAGCGTCATCAATTGCCTTGCCTTCTTCTCCTGCTCGCGCTCTAAAGCATGCTGCTTCTACATAACCAAGTTGCTGTAGCAGCTGAACCTGCTTAATCAGAACACAGTTCTTATCTACCTTAGTAGAACCAGCAGATAGACCTAGAATCTGAGTAGAAACTCCACCGGACGCTGATCCAAGACAAGTATCAATTCCTGAAGTCAAAGAAGCAGCATATGCAGTAGCAACAGGAATCTTAGATGCTCTATATTCTACACTAGTGTTATTTGAACCATTGCCATTATCGCTTGCACTGGAATTTGACCTTGCACCGGAATTTGACTGAGAAGAAGCAGAAGAATTTCCACTATCAGTAATTCCTTGAGTCTGGGACTGCATTTGATTCTGATTCTGGTCAGAAGAAGCACTCACGTTGTTGCGATTAACATTGTGATTAGAATCATTTACAACAACATTAGTTGCAGTCGGATTTGCCTGCCTATTCTCGTCATTCCCATCACCACTAGCCATGGCAACACTGGATACCAAAATCAAACTCACTGCTACAAAAACCTTATTCATTACTCATCACCTTTTTATTAACCATAAATTTTTCAAGTTTTTTAATCTTAATTTCGGCATTCTTGATAAGAACATTTCCAGTCTTATCAATATACCCTTCTTCAACTAGGCACTTCAGTACGCCCATAAAATCTCCAATCTCAGCCTCCAGGTCTTTTATGTTACGTTCCGTCTCACCAAACCGATTTAATTTTGAAACTGCCTGAATTACCTCAGCAGCTTCTTCCTGAAGAATGCCGAAAAGTTCTTGTTTACGATTAAACATTAGAGATAATCATAACGAGGGATATTAACAGTAGACTTCATAATGCTCTCTGGTGATTCTAGAGTATCACTTTGCTGTAAAGATTTCAAATACGGTTCACCATAAAGATGGATCTCAAAATCTCCATTATTTAAATGTACTACGTAAAAATCCATGATGGTACCCTTGATCGGATTCGAACCGATACTGATAAGATTTTAAATCCCATACCTCTGCCAATTGGGTTACAAGGGCATAAAATTGGCGACGCTAGTAGGATTCGAACCCACAACCTGAAAGGTAGAAGCTTTCCGCTCTGTCCAGTTGAGCTATAGCGCCATTGTGTAAACTATTATACTACAATGTTCTGTAAAAGTAAAGTCTGGTACCCACGGTGGGACTTGAACCCACAA
>JANXME010000168.1 GCA_025354785.1 Actinomycetes bacterium
GGTTTGGGACGGCGTCATGGAAGTGACTCACGCACCGTAGTGCGCTACGCACTTCCCTTCCTTGTCCGAACCCCCAATGCCCGCCCTAAAACCAGCTCGAAGCAATTCATAAGATACACCCCGATCGCTTCGCGATCTGTGGGGTGCCTTGTATGTCCTATCCCGATGGCGATTTATTACAAATACGTAGTATTTTAATAAATCGCCATCGATAGGGGATCCTAAGGGGGACAAGTCCCCCTTAGCCCTTATAAACTGCCCTATAAGCTTCAATGCTTCCTCCCGGCGGCAAGCAAAACACGAGGCGATGGGGCTGATGGAGGGCTCGAATGACCTTGAGACGCTGAAAGGGTCTGGGGTCCAGGGGGTTTTGGGTATTTTCTGGGGACTGCAGAAGGGTGAGCTTGGCAATCGGCGTACTGATGGAGCAATTTCGTGCCTTAAGGGCCCCAAAGGCGCTCCTGAGCGCATGGTGCAGCAAGGGAAGCTCGTCATAATCGAGGGTAAAGGCCAGCGCTTCGGGCTGTTGCCAAATGGGGTCTACAAAAAGATCCCAGGCCCTTAGGGCTTGAAACAGCTCAGTAGCAAAGGAGCTGCCAATGCCCTTGAGCTGAATGTAGGCTTGTCGCCGATGCAGGGCCACGCCCCAAAAGGCAGCCTCGCCGGGAACTTGCGGTAAAACAGCGGTTCCGGGATGATCGCTTTGGCTTGAAGCCACTTTGAAAGGGATGCCCATCGCCTGGGCATAAACCATCGCTCGAGCTTGCATGACTTGGGCGCCTGCGCTGGCTAAGGCTAATAAGGCAGCGTGGCTCATATAAGGACGTAATTGGGCCTCGGGAACGTAACGGGGGTCCGCCGTGTAAACGCCTTCTACATCAGTAAAAATCGAACAAGGAGCCTTCAACGCATGGGCCAGCGCGAGGGCTGTCCAGTCGGATCCGCCGCGCCCCAAAGTCCTCAGGACACCCATGGCGTCCATGCCCAAAAACCCCGGGACCACGACTACCTGAGCGCCATCAGCCAAAGCAGCGTCAATCGCCCGAGTATCCACACCCAAAACACGGGCTCGTCCCGGCTGAGCACTGACCTTGAGACCCAAGGTTTCAGGCGTCAAGGCCCTTACCTTCAGCCCCAATTGAGCCAAAAGCGGCGCAATAAAGGCCACGCTTTCACGCTCCCCCAGGCTTAACAGGGTGTCCAAGCGTTCCGAGTAACGCGCGTAACCCAGGCGCAGCCCGCGACGCAGCAAAACATCCGTCGTGTGCCCACGCGCCGAAAGCACAAGGACGATCTGCTGCCCCTCCAGGCAGGCCCGCTGCACCCGAGCCAAAAGCGCAGGGACCGCCCGAACCAAGGATGTCCCGCCGTATTTGTACACGCTGAGCATGAGAAGGAGGTAGGGCTAAGGGGCGCTGGCGCCCCTTAGGATCCCCTACAGGTAGCGATTTTTAAAAATGCAGAGCATTTTATAAAAATC
>JANXME010000175.1 GCA_025354785.1 Actinomycetes bacterium
GCGCCTTATGGACTCTACGAGTGCGCCGACGGATATTTGGCGATAGCAATGACCCCGATTCCAAACCTGGGCGAATTGCTGGGCGTAGATTTAAGCGCTTACGCCGATCCAAAATCGTGGTGGAGCGATCAAGAGGCAATCATGAAAGCGCTCTCCTCTAAATTGCGGACGCGCCCGGTAGAAGATTGGCTGTGGATCTTGGATGCGGCTGATATTTGGTGTGCACCGGTTTTGACTCTGCCAGAATTAGTCGAGCATGAAGGTTTTGTGGCTTTGGATATGGTGCAGGAGACCACCCGGACCACCAACGACGGCAAGAGCTCTGTCAATGTCAGGACGACACGCTCTCCAATGCGCATTGATGGCAAGACTATTAAAAGTGGCAAAGGCGCCCCACATGTTGGAGAAGACACCGAATCGATCCGCGCCGAATTTAACCTTTAGAAGAGATGCTGAGGAGAAGCATATGAAAAACCCAAATCCAGATCCCAAAGCGCGTTACGCAGTTCCTGTTTGGAATCAGGATTTAAAGCTCTATGAAGATTATGCGGTGGGTGAAGTTGATCGCTCCATCAGGCGGACAATTTCAGAGGGAGAAGTGATGCAATTTAGCGCCATGGTGATGGATCTTCATCCCTATGTCGCCGATGATATTTGGGCCAGGGAGGAGGGGCTTTTCAAGAGGCGTTTGGTACCAGGGGCAATGGTATTTAGTTATGGTCTTGGGCTTTTCGCGCATAACAATGTAAACACTTTTAGTTACGGATACGACAAGTTGAGATTTATTAAGCCAACATTTATCGGCGACACCATCTATGGCATGCGTACTCTGTTAGAAAAGGTTCCTAAATACGAAACTATGGGGCTTTTCCGGGTGAGTTATGAGATTTTTAGGGCAGACAATGAAGAACTTGTGCTCTATACCGAACATCTGCAGACCGTGCTTTACCGCACTTCGCAATCAGAGAATCAGAAGGGTGAGTAATGATTGATCAATTTCGAGAAGTTGCTGACTTTGCCAGACTTGAAATTCCTTCGGCCCATCGCCGCCCGATCGCCATTATTGGCGCCGGTGGCATTGTAGATGGCGCTCATTTGCCGGCTTATAAAAAGGCTGGCCTGGAGGTGGTTGGGATTACGGATACCAATTTGGAAAAGGCCCGCGATGTTGCAAGTCGACATGGCATAGCCAAGGTTTACTCCAGCAGCGCGGAGTTGCTAGACGACCCCAGAGTTGAAGTAGTAGATATTGCGGTGCCATCGGTGGCTCAACCAGATATTTTCGCCACCGTGGCTAACGCCAAGAAACACATATTGGCGCAAAAGCCGATGGCCCCAACGATTGCACAGGGCCAAGTTATGTCTGACTTGGTCGATGCCAATCACATTGTGGCCGGGGTAAATCAACAACTGCGTTTTGAAGAAGGCGTTGCCGCTGCTCATAAAATGGTGGAGATGGGCTGGATCGGCACTGTGACCAATATGTCCATCACCGTGAATCTAATAACGCCATGGGATCTCTGGCCGTGGGCCAAAGATCTTGATCGCTTAGAAATTATGTTGCATTCCATTCATTATCACGACCTTATTCGCTGGTTTTTAGGTGACCCACATTCCGTATTTTGCGCGGCCGGTCGCACCAAGGGCCAATTTCCAAAAGGCGAGACGCGCACTATCAGCACTTCGCTTTATGATTCCGGTGTGACTTCAATTGTTCATGCAAATCACGTAAATCGCGGAGGCGATAATTTAGCCGAATATCGTATTGATGGAGATCAAGGTTCTATTCGTGGGACCTTGGGCCTGCTTTACGATTATCCAAACGGTCGAGTTGATACTTTGGAAATAAATTCTCAAGTTCTACCTACGGATGGCTGGTCACCTTATCCCGTCACTACCCGTTGGTTTCCAGATGCATTCATCGGAACCATGGGATCGGTATTGGCCGGCATTGCCACGGGAGCCCCTCTGCGTGCTTCTGTCCGAGATAACGTGCAGACCTTGCGCATGGTTGACGCCCTCTATCGCTCAATGGACTCAGGGAGTTCAGTGACATTTTAGAAAGCTGCTGGGGAATTAAAGACAGCAGTTATGGATAGAGTTACCAAATGAGCGATCTCTCTGCCCGCGTGCGTGTGGCGCTGGATGCGGCGGTAGAGGCGATTGGCGGTTCTACTCGGGATGGCCAGATCGAAATGGCAGAAGCCGTCGCCAATGCGCTTTCAGATAGCCACCATTTAATGGTGCAGGCTGGCACTGGAACTGGAAAATCCTTGGCCTATCTGGTTCCTGCCCTAGTCCATGGCAAAAAAACCTTGGTGGCCACGGCAACCCTTGCTTTGCAACGCCAATTAGTGGAACGCGATCTACCACGCATCGTGCCGGCGCTGGAGAAAGTTCTGGGGCGCGAAATTACCTATGGCATATATAAAGGCGTTGGCAATTACATATGTTTACAGAAGATGAATAGTGAAACTTCTGACCCAGATGGCGATGTTCTATTGGAAGTCACAAGTCTGGGGAAAGATGCCCAACGACTTCGGGCTTGGGCGCAGACCCCTGGCGTTACCGGAGATCGCGATGATGCTCCAGATGTAGATCGCAGAGTCTGGGCGGCTAATTCACTCTCTGGC
>JANXME010000311.1 GCA_025354785.1 Actinomycetes bacterium
TTTCGGAAGTGAAGTGGTGCTTGCGGATATTTCTTTTGAGGTGCCAGTGCACACTGCCACGGTATTTATTGGCGCATCTGGATCTGGAAAGTCGACGCTACTTCGGTGTATCAATTTATTGGATAGTGTCGATGATGGCGAAATTGAACTCGATGGCGAATCGATCTGTCACCCATTGGTCAATACCGATCAAATTCGACGCAAATTGGGAATGGTTTTTCAATCTTTCAATTTGTTTCCACATATGACCGTCCTACGAAACATAACACTGGCCCCGATTCGCGTTCAGGGGCTGGATAAGGAGATAGCCGAAAGCCAAGCCATCGAGCTTTTAACGCGTTTTGGGTTATTGGATAAAGCCCATAGTTACCCCGACCGGTTAAGCGGCGGTCAACAGCAACGAGTGGCCATAATTCGATCAATAGCCGTGCGCCCGCGGCTTTTGCTATTGGACGAAATTACATCTGCGTTGGATCCAGTACTGGTCAATGAAGTGCTGAGCACGGTGAGAGATCTAAAGCACGAGGGAATGACGATGGTTTTAGCCACACATGAAATGGGCTTTGCCAAACAAGTGGCTGACGAAGTCTGTTTTTTGGACCGCGGGAGAATTATTGAAAAAGGCAGACCGGATGAGATTCTAGAATCTCCGCGAGATCCGCGCACACAAGACTTTTTGAAGCGAGTTCATGAGGCGGGCCGTCTTTAGTGGAGCAGGGCAGTAATTTTGAAATAATTCCAGGCGGCGGTACCTCTAATTTTATTCTCCATGTTCCACATTCGGCGCGCCACATCCCGGCCGATATTCGTCGCCACATCTTGCTCAACGACGAAGAGCTAGAAATTGAACTAAATGAGATCACGGATTCTCACACGGAAGATTTGGCGATCGACGCGGCAGAACAATCGAGGATCAGACCATGGATATTCATCAATAGATCTTCTCGCCTGGTAATTGACCCTGAGAGATTTCCAGATCAACGCGAAGCAATGAACTCCATCGGTATGGGGGCGGTATACCAGCGAACCTCTTCGGGGGCGGTGCTACGCAATATTTCTCCAGAGCAAGAGCAATCCCTGCTCACCGATTTCTTTTTTCCGTACGCGCGCGCGCTGGAAAATTTGGTAAATCAGAGGTTGGCCCAAATGGGAAGGGTCGTAATCCTGGATGTTCATTCGTATCGCCCGAAAGCTCATAAGAATTCCTTAAATTCCAATTTGGACAGACCAGCCGTCTGCATCGGAGTGGATAGTTTCCATACTCCCAATTGGCTACTGGCGAGGGCGCAAAGTGCGTTCTCCAAAATTGGAGATATCGCAATCAATCAGCCGTATGCAGGAACCTATATACCGCTTTCACATTACGAAGTTAACGAAAAAGTCTCTTCGATCATGATGGAGAATCGAGCAGATATTTTTTTGGACTCCGCACTCGCCTTTACGCCCAACTACCCGAGGGTCGTTGGGGCGCTTGCAGAGGTAATTGATGGGCCATTTCCTAGTTGACTAGAAGGCGATAACCTTCGACCGAATTGTCCCGATGCCCTCAATTCCAGTTTCCACAACCTGGCCCGCCCGAAGATAACGCTCGGGCTTAAAGCCCATGCCAACACCTTGTGGAGTTCCGGTATTTATTACATCTCCGGCTTTCAATTCCATAAACTGCGTGATGTACCAAATGCAGTGGCTAATACTAAAAATCAAATCACTCGTGCGCGAATCTTGTCTCTTCTCGCCATCGACCGTGCACCAGAGGCGAACATCGCCGGGGTCGTAAGAGTCTGAAGTGACAATCCAAGGACCCATTGGGTTAAACGAGGGAAATGATTTTCCCTTGACCCATTGGCCGCTGCGCTCGATTTGCCAGTGGCGCTCGGAAACATCCTGGGAAATTGTGTAACCCAATACGTGATCCTTAACTTGGTCAATGCTTTCCAAATAGAGCGCATCCTTTCCAATTACGACGCAAACCTCGACTTCATAGTCGGTCTTCAAAGAATTTGGCGGAACAACAATGTCATCGAAACCGCCAATAACGGTATCGGGGGCTTTCATGAAAATCACCGGCTCGGTAGGAGGAGTTGAACCAGTCTCCAGCGCATGCTTTAAGTAATTTAGTCCAACGCATATAACTTTGGTGGGCCTGGCAACTGGGGAACCAAGGCGAAAATCAGAAATATTAACTCGTGGTCGACCAGCTAGATCTAGCGCCCGTACTTTTTCCATTGCTCCAGCATGCAGCGCTTTCCGATCCCAATCTCCAATAACATCATCAACAAATACTGCTTCTGTGTCGCTGACAATTACGGCAGCTCGTTCTTTCCCAAACTCGCCAAGTCGCCCAATTCGCATTTACTAAGCCTCCATTTCAATTATGTACGATCTTAGCAATTGAACCTACCTAAATTTTGCACAAATTTATGGGCGCATGAATTCAGCGGGGAATCCCTGGAAAGTGACTGGCCTTAGGAACCTGCTTATCGCATTAATACCGACTGAAGTATGCAATGGTGAAGTTGATGCGGGATAGGGTCCACCGTGATGCTGGCCACTAGTCACGGCAACCCCGGTGGGCCATGCGTTGAGAGCCACGCGGCCGGAAATCGCACTCAATAGCTCCACGACCTCTAACGCTGGCAAATCCAATTCTTTGGTAAAGAGGGAGCCAACGAGTGCTCCCTCTAGTTTCATCAAAATTCGCAATGCTTGGGGCAACTCCTTATAAGTAATGACGATACCCGTCGGCCCAAAGCATTCGTTCTGCAAAAAATCAAAGGTACTAATCTCACTTGCTGAGAATATGCAGATTTCGGCAGTTGCAAAAAAACCATTGCTCGGTGCACTTTTTCCCTTAAGAACTTCCCGTGCAGACCTTGCCGCAAGTTGAGCGCGATTTCGACCGTGGAGTTCCATAGTGGCCTGGCTGAGAAACGGTTGCGGTTCACGAACTTTCAGTTGCGCGCCAAGTTCGGTGAGAAATACAGAATTTTCCGGAATTAAGAGCAGACTCGGATTGGTGCAAAATTGACCGTTGCCTAGCAAAAGTGAATCTAGATAGGCAGAGGAGAGTGCGGCAGGTTCGCTAAATGCCGATTCCAAAATCACAACCGGGTTAACACTTCCAAGTTCGCCATAAAATGGAATTGGCTCCGGCCGCGACTGCGCCAAGTCAAAAAGGGCCCGTCCCCCACTGCGCGACCCCGTGAAAGCACCAGCACTTATCCGTGGATCGCGAATAACCGCTTGTCCGAATTCAAAGCCATGGCCCAGTTCAATTACTCCATCTGGTGCTCCCGTAGCCTGCAAGGCGGTGGCGGCGATATCAAATACTTTCTGGGATGTTTGCGGATGCGCCGGGTGGGCTTTGACAACAACGCAACAACCCGCAGCCAAAGCCGAAGCAGTATCCCCACCCATGACGCTAAATGCAAAGGGAAAATTGCTGGCGCCAAAGACAGCCACAACACCTATTCCAGTTTTCGTGCGCAGGAATCGTGGGTGTCCGATCGGTAAGGGTGCATCCACCGCTACATCCAATTGCTGACCAATAACATCGCCTTGAAGAAGGGCTTGCGCAAAGGAGCGGATTTGAAATGTAGTTCTACCAACTTCACCGGTGAGTCGGACTTTGCCCAACCCAGTTTCCATATCGGCCAATTCGACCAAAATCTCTAATTGAGAGTCCAGGGCATCGGCGATGGCGTTGAGAGAAAAGGCGCGCTTTTGCGCAGAAAGCCTCGACCAAATAGGAAAAGCTGCAAGAGCGCGCGCCACCGAATTATCGATTTGATCGGCAGTGGCATCGGCAAAGTCGGGGCCGAACGCTTCTCCCGTCCTAGGATTAACAGAGGTAGTCAAACCATTCTCCTTTGTCTATTTAGAACTTTAAGCCTCATCATCTAAATGTGTTCTAGTCAAGAAAAAAATCAGTTAGAAACTCTTTTGTTCCTGGCACAACGGCATAGCCATCCAAGTCTGTAATGCCTTCACTTTCCAGAACTAAGTCATCAACAAAGAAATTACCAGTGCACTCAGCGGCAGGCCGATTTAGGATGATATAGGCGGCGTCGGCAAGTATTGCTGGCGTGCGACAGGTGGCTATATCAATTCCTGGAATCATTGCTAGCGCCGCAGTGTCAATTGCGGTGCGGGGCCAGAGCGCATTAACTGCAATTCCATCTCGACGAAATTCTTCTGACATGCCCAATACGCACATGCTCATCCCATATTTGGCCATGGTGTAAGCAAGATTATTTTTAAACCATTTGGGGTTCAAAGAAAGTGGCGGAGATAAGTTCAAAATGTGGGGATTTCGGCCGGCCTGGGCAGATTCGCGCAAATGAGGAATGGCGGCCTGCGATGTCAGGAAAGTACCTCGCACATTTACATCAAACATTAAATCAAACCTTTTCGGAGGGGTGGCTTCCGTGCGCGTTAAATTAATAGCGCTAGCGTTGTTTATCAGAATATCTATACCGCCAAATTCATTTGCAGCGTTTTCAACCGCCGCAGCAATTTGATCTTCATCGCGCAGGTCGCATTTAATTGGTAAGGCAACTCCGCCGGCGGCCCGGATCTCTTCAGCGGCGGTGAAAATTGTGCCGGGCAACTTCGGATTTACCTCCGAGGTCTTGGCAGCAATCGCCACGGAGGCACCATCTTTGGCTGCTCGAAGCGCGATAGCTAAACCGATACCGCGAGACCCTCCCGTAATAAATATTCTCTTTTCTTTTAGGTTCATTTATTCCTCTCTGCTCCTCTTCGCATCGCAAATTTCATTAAAGCCTCTTGCGCTTCATCTGATTTGAGCGCAGCGCTAAATAGCGCACCTTCGGCGTTTATCACTGCGTTTACGGCGCTATGTGCTCCGCTCTTGAGCAAGGCCTTGGTATTTCGAACAGCAGTAGGAGGCTGCTTTGCGATTCTTGCGGCGATTATCATCGCCTGCGAAAGAGCATCCTCACTTACCACTGAAACCAGGCCCATCCGTTGCGCTTCCTCGGCGCTAAAAACTTCACCAGTAAGCAGTATCCGAGCTGCGCGTTGATATCCCACTAGTTTCGGAAATAAGTAACTCGACCCCGCTTCTGGTACCAACCCCAGTGTTACGAATGGCATAGATAGAGCCGCGTTGGGTGTTGCCAGAACCACATCGCAGTGGAGAAGCATCGTTGTTCCGATTCCGACCGCCGATCCCTGAACAACAGCCATTATGGGCTTGGG
>JANXME010000322.1 GCA_025354785.1 Actinomycetes bacterium
AATTTATTTGTTTTGATAAAGAGCACACCCTGATATTCCAAAGCCCCGAGATGGTTCGGGTTAATCTTCAGTGCCTTTGCATAAAATTTAGTGGCGTCATCATATAAACCCAGATTTCGGCTGGAATACCCCAAGAGATTATTAACATCGGCGCTATTTGGAAAGGCGATATCAACTTTCTTTAGAGCCCCGATTGCAGCGGCATAATTTTTTGCATCAATTAATTTGCGCGGCTCTGTTAACGCCTCCGTAATTGTTTGCACAGGAACCGCCGCTTTCGTGGCAGTAGGCGAAGCTGAGGTTGTCGCCTTCTTCGTGGCAGATGGAGAAGCGAAGGGTGTGGCGCTGGGCGCACTTGGACTGGTTGTGGCGCTGGTGTCATCAGCGACGGCCGGTAGGGGAAGAAGGATAAAAGCGATTAGAACTGTCAGGGGAATAAGTCTCATCCCAAAAGAGTAAGGGATGAGTGCTACCCCTGTCGACGGAAATTCTTGCATATCCTTTGCATTTAGCGCTGGCACCGTGGGCAAAAGTGCGATGATCGTTGTCCGATTACGGCTCGGTCAATCGGAGTGCCGCATCGCGGGCAAGGTTGACCGGTGCGACCATAGGCCGCTAGCGCAAATTCGAAATAGCCGCTTTCGCCATTTACATTTACATACGTTTCGTCAAAGGATGTTCCTCCCCTTTCGATCGCTTCTGCCATCACCTCAATCGCGCGGTCGACAATTTTGCCGAGATGGTTTGAGGAAAGAGAATTCCCTGGTGTTTGGGGGTTCACCTTCGCCCGCCAGAGTGATTCATCTGCATAGATATTTCCAACTCCGCTCATGATCGCCTGATTTAGCAAGGCGGATTTGATCGGTGCCTTCCTTTTAGATAAATTTTTTATGACTTCGCTTCGATTAAATTCTGAGTCAAATGGGTCTGGGGCAATATGGGCTACGGAAGTGGGAATACCATCCACGACCTCTTCTACCGATAGCCAGCCAAAGGTGCGTTGATCATTGAAAACTAACGTTTTGGTTTGCAGTCCCTTAGACAATTTGAAAGATGCCCGAATATGGCGCGCTCGTGCCCCCTGCTCTTTGGCAATTAAGAATTGACCACTCATGCCCAAATGGGCAACCAAAACTTCGGGACGATCAAGCTCAAACCAGAGAAATTTTCCACGCCGATTGATATCGACAATACGGGCGCCTTCCAGAGCTCTAATCGGTGACAGTGAAGCGCTTTTACGAACTCGTGGATGCAATTCTTCCACGCTCTTAATGCGAAAACCCCGAACCAATTCTTGCAAACCGGCTCGAACCGTCTCAACTTCGGGAAGCTCGGGCACAAGCAAACCCTACTCAAAGTTCTGCGCGATCAAATACAATTGCAAAATGCGTTTTTTAGAGTTACCTCTCGAAGGGTGAATCGGAGATAATGATGAGCAAAATCACTCCGACAATTTTTGCAACTGATGATCAACTGGGACAAGCCGCTGCCCAATTGATTTTTAGCGGAATTGAGGTGGCCGAACGTGCTGGAACGATTTACGTTCTAGGCTGCCCCGGTGGTCGCAGTCCGCGCTCAACTTATAGAGCTCTCGGCGATCTGATCGCCCAAAACCAGCAATCCATCAGGCACCTCTATATCGCCATGATGGATGAATATGTGCAGGGTAACGACTCAAGTAATTTTCAAAACGTTCGGGCCGATTCTCACTTCAGTTGTCGAAGATTTGCTTTCCTGGAAATTCGAGATGTACTAAATGCCAGCATTTCACCGCAAAAGCAGCAACCCTTAGAACAAGTTCTAGTCCCCGATGCCAAAAATCCGCAAGGTTACGAGGACCAACTAAGGAGCGTTGGCATCGATTGCTTCCTTCTGGCATCCGGTGCAAGCGATGGCCATGTCGCATTCAATGGTCGGGGCACCAAGCGCCTGGCAACCACCAGAGTTACATCCTTGAGCGAGGAGACGCGGCGCGACAATTTGCAAACTTTCCCAAATTTTAAAGGGCTATCAGAAGTTCCAAAGTTTGGTGTAACCGTGGGCCCGGAAACGATTGCCGCTCTTTCCAAACGAGCCATCGCGATCTTGCAAGGCGAGCATAAGGCGATGGCCTTTTCCCGAATGGCAGCAGCTTCAAAATACGAATCGGATTGGCCGGCCACAATCATTACAGAATGCCAACATCCGCAGATTTTTGCCGATGCTAGTGCG
>JANXME010000341.1 GCA_025354785.1 Actinomycetes bacterium
GATCCGAGTAAGGGCGCGCGTGGAATAACGGCCTTCATTGTCGAAAAAAGCGATGCGGGAGTCTCCTTTGGAGCGCATGAAAAGAAGATGGGTTTTCGTGGCTCTCCCACTAGGGAGGTGTATTTCGATAGCGTTGAAATTTCCGATGACCGCCGGCTAGGTGAGGTGGGAGAAGGGTTAACCGTCGCCTTGGAAACTTTGGATCACACTCGCGTCACAATTGCAGCGCAAGCTCTAGGCATAGCACAAGGTGCTTTCGATATCGCAAATAAATATGCACACGAGCGCCACCAATTCGGAAAACCAATTTTTGAATTTCAAGGCGTGCAATTTATGTTGGCAGATATGGCTATGTCCATTGCGGCCGCCCGTCAATTAACTTATACGGCCGCCAGCAAGAGCGAGAGCGGCGCGAAAGATTTGCGATTCTTTGCCTCGGCCGCCAAAACTTTTGCCAGCGATACCGCCATGAAGGTGACCACCGATGCTGTGCAGATTCTGGGTGGATACGGCTATGTCTCCGACTATCCAGTGGAACGAATGATGAGAGATGCCAAGCTCACACAAATATATGAAGGTACTAATCAGATTCAACGCATTGTGATGGCTCGCAATTTGCCCAAGAGTTAGATTAATTAACGCGCAAACCTAACGACCAAGTTTGGTGTAGCGCCGGCATCCAATGGAACATCGTGGTCCTGCCGTGGTAACAAAGTACTGGAGAGTTCACCTGCGTAGACCAAGCCAATTTTCCAACCTGGCATCGTTGGCAGGGCGCGATCGTAGAATCCTCCACCTTGGCCCAATCGGTATCCTGCTTGATCTATATGGAGAGCTGGCACAATTACAACATCGACATCAGAAATATCGGTTCGACCAATCCCCATTGGTTCTAGAAGTCCGCGTGTTTCTCTGATCTTTGAAAGATCTCCCGACCATTGGACCCACTCCAAATTCTTTCCTTGAACGCGGGGCAGGAGCAAGGTAACCCCGTTTGCGATCAAGGTTTTATTCAATTCTTCGGTGCTCGGCTCTTTTCCAATGGAAAAGTAACTTGTGACACATTTAGCGCCTTTAATTTCCGGGGTGCTTAATAGATGCAGAAATGAGGCTGGTATGTAGCGTTGATTACGCTCGCGACGAAAGCGTTGTCGAAGTTGCTGCTTATTTTCCAAAATCCTAAAACTCACCCTTCCCGCCAATTTTCAATTGGGATTTTCAAACCTGATATCCCAACCTGAAAGGTTCCTGACAAGTATTATGTGATTATGTCAGAGCAAGTACGAGTTGATGAGTTCCTCACTGCGCTTTTATCCATTTCCAGACCACTTGCCAGCTTTGATATGCCTCTTTTGGATTCGCACGGTGCGACTTTGGCCGATGATATTTACGTTCGCGATCGCTTAGTCATGCGTGCTGGTTCGCGTATACGTTCCACCCAGATAGGGCTGGCGGCTTCTCTTGGCCTAGATCATTTACCTACCCGTCCTCATCCTCGAGTGGTAGTAATTTCGGCAGGTCCAGATCTGGTGGAGCCCGGTAAGCCACTGGTAGGAGATGAAGAATATGAGACGAATTCCTGGTTACTCACTACTGCTGTCCGGGAGGCTGGAGCGGTGGGCTATCGAGTTTTTTCAATTCCAGATGATGAAGAGCAGTTAAAGAAAGTTGTTGAAGATCAATTGGTAAGGGCCGATCTCATCGTGGTCAGTGGTGAGCGCGGAGATGACTCTTTTGATCTCATCACGCGGGCGCTAAGTTCGATGGGGGATATCACCACCGTTGATTTAGCGATTGAGGCCAGCGGCAGACATAACTACGGCGTTATTGGTCCGGATCTAACTCCCGTAGTGACTTTGCCGGGAGATCCTATTTCGGCTTACATCTCAGTAGAACTCTTCATTCGCCCCATGATTCGTACCATGTTGGGCTCGGCAAGTATTCACCGTCCATCGGTTAAGGCTCGGCTAGAGCGAGCCATCGCCTCGACCTCTGGTTCGCGCTCCTACCTTCGCGCCTGGCTATCCGAAGATGCCACAACAGTGCGGGCGCTGAACGATCAAGAGGAGATGGCAACGCTTTCAGATGCAAATGCGCTTATCGCAATTCCGGAATCAGATACTGATCTGCTAGCTGGGACCGAAGTTAATGTTGTAGTCCTTCGTCGTCGATATTTTTAACGATGGCCTCCAAATCTGCGGCGAATTGGCCGTTAATTTTAAGGGACGATCCAATAACTCTTCGTCCTTTGCGATTACGCGATCGGGTGCAATGGGAGAGGATTCGCAGCGAAAATCGCGAATGGCTAAGCCCGTGGGAGGCTACGCACCCGCGGGTGCCGAGTGAGGCTGGCACTCACAAACTTCCCAGTTTTACTGCCATGGTCGCTAGCCATCGTCGAGAGGGGAGGGCGGGCCGCGCTCTTGCTTTAGCAATTTGGAATGAAAAGAAGATGGTGGGTCAGATTTCATTGGGTGGCATCATCTATGGAGCAGGCCGCATGGCCCACATTGGATATTGGATCGATAAACGCTATGCCAACCTTGGGATCACTACCAGGGCAGTAAAAACGCTTACAGGATATGCCTTTTCTGAGTTAGAGCTTCATCGCATAGAAATAAATATCCGACCAGAAAATATTTCTTCGCGGAGGGTAGCCGAAAAAGCGGGCTTTATTTTTGAAGGGGAGCGGCCCAGATTCCTACATATCGACGGTCAATGGCGAGACCATTTATGTTTTGTAAGAGAGAACCCCAACATTTTATAGCCTCTACTTTGCAAGTTGAAAAGAAATATTGCGCGAATTGCGCGTGGAAATACCCGAATTCTGCTATTTGCACCTCTATCTTTGTTCATTATGGCGTCTGGAATTATCTATCTCTCCATCGTGGGGATGTGGGTCGCCTATTTTGTTCCGCGTTGGGTGCATAGCCACGATGAGTTTTCGGGCAGGTCTGCCGAAAGATACAAGAGCGCAATGAAAGTTGTCGCGGGTTCTCCCGAAAATAGTTCTTTGGTTGGTGGTGCTTCGCATCCAGAGATTGATCGGCAAGAGAAAACCGCGCAAATTCTTTTGCAACGTCGAATTGTTTTTGGGATCTTGATTATTGCTTTACTCGCGACAACGATTGCTTCGGCTGTGGGCAAAGTTCCATTTCTTTATTCAGTTCTTCCGCTTACAGGTTTCGCGATTTATGTAGGACATGTTCGTCGCCAAAGTGTTGCTGCGACTATGCATCGCCGAAGGCTTTCACAGTTGCAACGCACGAATGCCGGTGTTTCTTCTACTAATTTGGCGCGCGTCATTGCTCCTAAGAATTCGCGCGAACATTGGATTCCGCTGGCAGAACGAGAAATGAGCAGCATCGTTCTATTGCCAAAAGGAACCGCGGCGGCGAGAAGTGAATGGCAACCAAATAGCGTCCCCGTGCCAACTTATGTCAATGCTCCGAAAGCCGTTTCCTCGCGTCGTATTATTGACCTTACAGTTCCGGGTGCATGGAGTGAAGAACAAGAAATACTCGCGCGCGAAGCGCTATCTGCTGCCGCCCCGTCTCGAGACCAAGTTTTTGACCAACAATTGGCAGAGGAAGCCGTGGAAAGAGCGATGAGAAGTCGCGCTGCTAACGAATAATCGCCAAATTATTTGGGGGTATTTCTAGGGCCTTGGTCCAGTGCTAGCCTTTCGGAGTACTAATGGGAAGGCTGGTTCGCTGGTTCTCCAATTAGGGGCTGTAGCGCAGTTGGTAGCGCGCCTCGTTCGCAATGAGGAGGCCAGGGGTTCGATTCCCCTCAGCTCCACTTTTGGTTAGATAGCCTAACTTGAGCCATGGATCGAAATTAGATCCAGGATGAGAACCACATCAATTTACTCCAATGAGCATAAGTAATTATCGTTGCAGTAAAAAGTGGCCAAAAATAAATGAAATTCGCCGCGATTAGCAGGACAAGGAGAGCCAGAGTTAACCGACGATTTAGCGTTCGTGGTTGTCGCGCCAGAAACTTACTTGCGCAATAAACGAGAGCCAAAACTATAAATGGCTCAATAATTATTGCGTAAAATTCAAAGACTGTACGCTTTTGAAATAGGAACCAAGGCAAGTAGGAGGCTGCAAAGGCGATAAGAATGACGGTTGCAGTCGAGTCAATCTCTCTGCGCAAGATCGATCGTAGCCAAATTCCAAATAACGCTACGAGGGCGAGCGTACCGAGCCACCAAAGTAGAGGTGTACCAATAGCGAGAACTTCTTGAGAGCAATCCTTAGCCCCGCAATTTTTGGGAGAGGCGTAGAAGAAAGAGGTCGGGCGTCGCATGATGAGCCAGCCCCAAGGGTTTGCCTGGTAAGTATGTTTAGTTTTTAGCGTTTTATGGAAATGTAACATCTCGGCGTGATAGTGCCAGAGTGAGCGAAGGGGTGCTGGGATAAATTTCCAAGAACTTGAATTCTGATCGGCCCACTGCCTGTCCCAACCGCGCGAACTAATAAACCATCCACTCCAAGTCGTGATGTAAACAATTATTGGCAGAATTGCAAATTGAAGGATTCGCCGTGAAAATAGTCGGGTCCAAGTTTGAATTTTTTCACGATCTCGATAAACAGTAAGCAGTCCAAAGGCGACCAGGAAATAGACTCCACTCCATTTTGTTCCGGCTGCCAACGCGAAAAAGATTCCAGTTCGCCAATATTGATCTTTGAGCCAAACATTTACTCCAAGCAAGACAAAGAGAGTTAAGAATAGATCCAAGAGTGCGGTGCGAGAGTGAACCAGATTAAGACCATCTAAAGCCATCAGTAACGCGGCAAGATTTGCCATTCGAGCTGAATGAAATAGGCGCAGCGCAATTCTTGAAGTTAGATAAATCGTTAGCGCTCCTGCAAAGGCAGCGCTGATACGCCAACCAAATTCATGATTTCCAAATATCTTTATCCCAAGAGCGATGCACCATTTGCCGACTGGTGGATGGACAATGAATTCGGGGCTCAGACCTTTTACCTCGACGCCATATTTGAGAAAATCACGGGCGCCATTGACGTAATAGACCTCGTCAAAGACCAGCCCCTTGGGGGTTCCTAAATTCCAGATGCGCAGCCCAAAAGAGATGAGAGCGATCCAAATCGAGACCATTGGGTTAGCCTAAGCGAGGAGACGATTTTTATTGAGCTTTTTTATTGAGAGGATGGCGCCATGGCATTGACCCTCGCCGCGACGCCGCTTGGCAATTCTGGAGATGCTAGCCCTCGGTTGTTGGCAGCGATCGAGCAGGCCGAAGTAATTGCAGCTGAGGATTCGCGGAAATTCCACCGTTTAGCAAAAGATATTGGGGCGCACTTTACTGGCCGAGTTATCTCTTTTTTTGAAGGGAATGAGGAAGAGCGAACTAGAGAGCTATTGGGATACTTGAAATCTGGCTCGCCCGTATTAGTTCTCTCTGACGCTGGTATGCCGACTATTAGTGATCCGGGCTTTCGCTTGATGAGAGATGCGATTGCCGCTGGGATTAAGGTAACTGTTGTACCGGGGCCAAGTGCAGTCACAACGGCTATCGCGCTGGCCGGGCTACCCACGGATCGATTTGTTTTTGAAGGTTTTTCGCCACGTGCTCAAGGAGCGCGTCAAAGATTCTTTCAAAATTTACGCGATGAAGAGCGGACCATTGTTTGGTTTGAAGCCCCGCATCGCCTGGCTGAATCGCTACAAGATGCCCTGGGAGTATTTGGGGAGAAACGCCGTGGAGCGATTTGCCGAGAGATGACGAAGAAGTATGAGGAGACAATCCGTGCCCAATTAGGAGAATTGGTGAAATGGTCCCAAGAAAATGAGGTACTTGGAGAGATCACTATGGTTCTGGAGGGCTCGATTCTAGATTCGACTAAGAAATCTTCAGCAGATTTGGTCGCCAGGGTTAGCGAGTATGAAAGCGCCGGAATGGATCGCAAAGAAGCGATAGCGACCGTGGCTGAAGAGTTTTCAGTCGCCAAGCGCTTGGTTTTTGTAGCCATGGTTGAGGCAAAGAGCGTCCGTGAAGGCTCCTCTAAGATATGAGTGTGGATAAGAGCGCGTCGGCAAAGACCTTCTATTTAACTACGCCGATCTACTATGTAAATAGCGCCCCACATATTGGTCATGCGTATACGACTGTGGCGGGCGACGTTCTCACCCGCTGGCGCCGGCAGAGAGGCGAATCAGTTTGGTACCTCACAGGCACTGATGAGCATGGCCAAAAAATTATGCGCAGCGCCGAAGAGAACAATGAATCGCCACAGGCTTGGGTAGACCGCTTAGTTGATACCGAATGGAAGCCAAATTGGCGCGATCTAAATATTGCCAATGATGATTTTATTCGCACCACCGAATTTCGGCACA
>JANXME010000181.1 GCA_025354785.1 Actinomycetes bacterium
CGTGCACATCTAAACCAAGCATGTGGCTAACGCTATGTAGCGTCCAGCGACGATGAAGACCATTTTCTGGAAGCAGAGATTCTTCTGCGGACATGGTGAGTACACCCATATCGGCTAAACCATGCGCCAATACGGTTTGCGAGGCGCGGTTAATATCGGAAAACTTGGCGCCTGGCTTTACCGCAGCGAAACCGGCGTTTTGGGCTTCCATGACCAACATATAAAGCGAGCGTTGGGCGGGAGAAAACTTTCCATTAATTGGCATAGTGCGCGTGACATCGGCGGTGTAGTAGGACTCCATCTCCACGCCAGCATCTACCAATATCAATTCACCTGGACGCACTTCGCCGTCGTTGCGAATCCAATGCAGCACGCAGGCATGCGATCCAGAGGCGGCAATAGTGTCATATCCGATTTCGTTTCCTTCTACGCGAGCCCGTCCATAAAAGGCACCATCTATCACGCGCTCGCCACGTTTTGTCTTGGTAGCAGCGGGAAGAGCACGGACAATGTCGCCGAAACCGCGAGCCGTAGAATCACAGGCTCTTTGCATCTCATCGACTTCATATTGGTCTTTAATCAAGCGAGCTGCCGAGACAAATTCTACGAGTTCGGCTTCGCGATCACCTTTCTTAACTTTGCTATCAACAGAGGAGTCTTCACCCCTTAGCAGAATTCTCTCTTTCTTATCACTCAATAGTTCATCCAACGAAGCAACTTTACGAGTATCCATTTGCCATCGTTGTTGTGCCTCATCGATCGTGAAGCGACGGCCAACCCAGAGTTCTCCGTATTTTGCATCTCGATAGAAAGCATCGGTGTCGCGAGTAGATCGTGGGTGAATAAACAAAATCGGATTATGTCCATCTGCGGTTGGTTCCATAACAAAGATCGAGTCCGCCGTTGCTTCAACGCCTTGAACGCCGGTGTAGTAAGCAAAAGCTGAGTGGGGGCGAAAACGAAAATCGGAATCGTTGCTTCTCACCTTAAAATTTCCTGCCGGAATAATCAGGCGAATTCCAGGATAGGCGGAAGAAAGAGCGGCGCGGCGAGCAACACACCAAGTGAGTGCCGGTGACGCAGTGAGATCTTTTAGATCAGATGGCGACCAGCCAGTTTGCATAAAGGCGGCATAGGCATCTGATGGGGGAACATCGTGCTGGCGCTGGGTCTTGACAGATTTTTCACTCATTTGGCAAGCCTACTCATAGAGAATTGGTAAGAACCTGAGCGCAGGGTAACCTTTGCTCTGTACTTGGAGACGTCGCATAGCCCGGTCGAGTGCGCCTCACTGCTAATGAGGTAGGGGAGTTAAATCCCCTCGGAGGTTCAAATCCTCTCGTCTCCGCGTTAATTACCGTTGTACCGCTCGTCATTGAAAGGTTGGAGGAGTTGGTGCTGACATTTCGCATTGCGATTGTTGGGGCTGGTCCGGCTGGCTACTTTGCGGCTCTAGCGCTACAAAATTCAGCAACTGATGAGCGTAATTTCGCAATCGACATGATTGAGCGCCTTCCCACTCCATGGGGCTTAGTTAGAAGCGGGGTCGCGCCAGACCACCCAAAAATAAAGACCGTCTCCAAGGTTTTCGAGAAGATCGCAACGGCGGAGAATTTTCGACTTTTTTCAAACGTAGAGCTGGGCAGCGATGTTGCTATGAGTGATTTGGTTGAAAGATATGACGCAGTTGTGATCGCAACAGGATCATCCCTGGGCCGAAAACTGGGAATACCAGGTGAAGATCTGCGTGGATCGCTATCGGCAGCGGACTTTGTGCCTTGGTATAACGCCCATCCCGATTTCGCAAATTTAGATGTTCCCCTCGATACCGATACGGCGGTCGTTATTGGTGCAGGCAATGTTGCCATGGATGTTGCTCGGATGTTGGCGCTGGATCCCACAGAGTTCGATCCGACCGATACCGCCGATCATGCAATTGTAGCTTTTAAGAAGAGCTCGGTAAGGAGGGTAATACTCTGCGCTCGCCGTGGTCCCGAGCATGCCGCATTTACTTCTCCTGAACTACGTGAACTTCCAAAACTGGAACACACCAATGTGCTCATGAGTAAAGATGAAGTTAGCGCCGCGCTCTCTCGGATTGGAGACGATGCCGAAAAGGATGTTAAGAATAATTTAGGGGCAATGGAGTTAATTACTCAAAAAGAACCTACTTCACATGCACGGACTTTAGAATTTGAATTCTTTCTTACTCCACTGGAAATTCATGGAAGCGATCGAGTTACGGAAATAGTCTTAGGAATTAACAAAATTGAGAATGGCACGATTGTCGCCACTGGTGAGATGAAGACCATAAAGTGTGGCTTAGTTGTCTCGGCCATCGGATACTCAGCCGAACCAATTATGGGAGTTCCGTACGCTAAAGGGAAAGTGGAAAATGTTGAAGGTCGAGTAGGTGAGACCAACATTTACACCGTGGGGTGGGCAAAGCGCGGACCTTCTGGAGTAATTGGAACAAACAAATCGGACGCAAGTGATGTAATCAAGTTGCTCGTCGAGAACTTACCGAATTCGCCAAAAGAGAAGGACGACATAGAAGATCTTCTATACGATAAGAAGGTTGTAAGCCAATCTCACTGGGAGAAGATCAACGCTGCTGAAGTTCTCGCGGGTGAATTTCACGGAAAGCCGCGAAACAAGAGTGCAAATGTTGAGGAATTACTCCGTTTAGGAGGTCTATAAAAACAGGTAGGATTCGCTGGCATTACTGCATTAGCGGCCGTAGCTCAACGGATAGAGCATCTGACTACGGATCAGAAGGTTAGGGGTTCGAATCCCTTCGGCCGCACGAATTCGACTCCCGTCGCCTTTCACTTCGGGGGTCGGATTTCTCTTTGGCATGAAGGCTCGGACCTCTCTAGCAATGAGAGTGCTGCAATTCATAGAAGCGCAATACTTTTTACAAGCGCGTCCCAATGCATAGACTCCACACTCCGGCAAAAAATGGTTGGCAGTATCGTAGTTCATACGTCAGGAATGACTAGAGTGTGCG
>JANXME010000352.1 GCA_025354785.1 Actinomycetes bacterium
TCGACTTCAGTGATCAAACTAAAGTGATTGGAAAATGCGAAAAATGTGGCGGGTCAACAAAGCAATTTTATAATTGCGCTACCGTAACTTGCCACGAACTTGTACTCCTTTGTAAAAATTGTTCCTTGGATGAAGAGGCTAGAAGATGCACGCACCAGGGTTCCCCTCAACGTGACGTGGAGATGATTGGTTAGCTCTTAAAGTAATTTTCTAAACTCTACAGAACTCCATTTTTCAGGCAGATGAGTGTCATAGATGCCATGTGGAGTAAGAGCAGACGCAGGATGCGGATGCACTTCTCGCCCGTTCAAAGATATCTTTTGAAATCTACCTAGGAAGAGCGACCAGCTATCTCCCTCACCTGGCGGAAGACTTCTACCATGGGCCAATATTTCTAGACTGCTCCAAGGGATCGAGATCTCAGCGCTCCACTCTTTATCAACATCGGAGTGATCATTAAGCGTTCCTTCTAGCTGGACAGCAGTTTTAAGCCCGATTAAATCAAAATCCCGGAAGGCCCATCTGACCCCGCGCGTATGGGTGCCTCTCCAAAAATGTTCACCTTGACGATCGTAATCACCACCAAAAGAATAAACTTCCGCTGTGCCAAGATCGAACTGGGCCTGCTTGGTAAGTGCAGATCCGGGAAACTTATCTTTCCAAGCAAAAAGAACTTCATAAACTGTATTTAAAGCGTTAATTTCTAATTCGTAATAGACATCTCCACCATCGATAAATACTTCGATGTCGTTATCCATAAAAACTATACTGTCGCGTTCGGTTTTACTGGCAGAAAGATAAGGTTCCTCAATCCTAAAGGCTATATAAAGATATTTCGCATTCCAGAGAATCGCCGACTTTGTCTCATATAAGGCCGGTCCCCCATCCACCATATCCACAAATCTCTCCGACCAATTGGCCCTTTGCCAAACAGGCTTTGAGATATCCCCATCGATCTGAATTTCCTCATCCGTCCAAGTCGCAATGTAATCTGCTGACATCATCTATTCTCCCTTGCCCTCGACCGAGAGAATTGTCCAAGATGGCTTAATTCGATGTTTAAAGCCCAAAGTTTCATAGAGTCGGATTGCGTTTAAATTTGTTTCAGAAGCGTGGAGAAATGGAATTTGCCCTTGCCCCGAAATGGTTGCGACCAGCGAGCGCACTAATCTCGCCGCTAAACCCTTTCCACGATGTGCCTCATCCGTGCAAACTGCACTTATCCCGCGCCAATTTCCTGGATTTAGCCGACAGCCAGCCATTGCAATCAACTTGCCATTTTCGCGAAAGCCGATATATCCGCCAAGTTTTATCGTGGCTGGAGCGAAGGGACCGGGCTGGGCCCGGGCGACCAAGTCCAACATTTCAGATACATCATTATCGGAAAGTTCCAAACATTCGTCATCCAATCTTCCTTCAACCCTTTCGCCAGTCATTTGAACTCCGGTTCCACCACCTACATAAGTCCAGCCTTTTGGAGTAGTGATCCTTTCTCCGAAAAGGACGGCCGTCCCCCCGGGGCCAACAAGGGCTTCCAGATCAATCCAACTTTGTGAATCACGAACATCGGAGATAGCGTGAAATGGAGAAATCTCTGGCTGATAGCGGCGAGCAAGTCCAAAAGATTGACCAAAACGCTGGTGGTTGCCAATTAGCGACCACCAAGCAGGATTGTCCAAAAGTAATTCAGAATTCAAGGCGTCCAATTGTTTGAAACTTCCTTCCAGAGTGGAACTTCCAAGGTGCGGGCAAAAGTAGCAGAGAGGTGGCCTCCATCGATATAAATAAGAACATTTTTGTTGATCGGTGAGCAAGGGTCAGAAGAACATACCCAAGTTGTAGGGTTTATCCATTCCACATTTGTATTTGCCGCTACATCTTCCTCGCGAGCCAGCCAATAAAGCGAAAAGGCCTGTCCTAACGAAGTTGCACAATCTAAAATACTTGACTCGTGAGTGGACAGACATTTGGGAACATCATAGATCGACAAGGGCGTGTCGCTAAGTAGTACTACCTTTGCCCCAGACGATTTGAGAGTTGTGAGAGTCCGTTTCATTCCCGCTTCCCAAAGGTCTGCCCGCTCGTCGTTAATTGATACATCCCCGGTTGAATTTGTAGTGGCAAACCCCCGTGTGCCACTTACAAAAATAAGTTGAGGTTGAATTTGCACAATCTGCTTTAAAGTATTTTTTCGCCAGATAGTGCAATTTTTCATCAGCACCTGGGTCGTTACATTCCAAGCGGAAATATCGGCCGGCCAGCAAGAAGACATCGTTAGCGAAAGAAGTCGCCACTTTTTTGCTATTGCTAGCTTTTCGACTGCCGGAAACCAAGAGAGCGCATGACTGTCTCCAAATAGAACAATTGTGATTTTGGAGTCCTTCGCACCGTACACGCAAGTCGCGGTGGAAGCGGTGAGGTTTTGTTGGGTATGGCAATGGTCCAAATAGGGAGTCGGTCGATCCAATTTCGCTTTACCCAAAGAAGGCTTCAGATCGACCGGGACCGGTCTATCTTTCGTTACGGGAAGAATAAAAGGCGCAATTGGGCTTATGACCGCAGTTTGGACAACCTGGGTGGGCGTCGGCGATGGGGTCAAGTCATCGGCCATAACCCAAGTCGGGGCAATGAACACAATGGGCACGATGTAGAAGGAAGTAGCAATTCCAACTCCGTAAACCACTCTTGCCAACCAACTTCGAGACACAGGTGATTCTTGCACCAAGACGGGTCAGGCGGTTAATGGGCAGAGGGGGTAAGTGAGCGCTCAATTCTGTCAATAGGGTGAGAAACTAAAAACAATTCACTTGCTAGCCATTATTGGGTAGCGTGCCACTATGAAATATAAAAATTTAGGCCGTTCTGGACTCTCCGTTAGCCGTCTCTGTTTGGGCACCATGAATTTTGGACCTGAGACTGATGAAGTGACTTCCGGAGCAATTATGGATTCTGCGTTGGAAAATGGTGTTAATTTCTTTGATACCGCCAATCGATACGGAGGAATCGGGCATTGGGGGCGCACTGAAGAAATTGTGGGTCGCTGGTTTCAGAAAGGCGGAGGTCGCCGAGAAAAGGTAGTGCTTGCCACCAAACTTTATGGCGAGATGGATGCGTGGCCAAATAACAGTGGGGTATCGGCGTTAAATATTCGTAGAGCCTGCGATGCAAGTTTAAAGCGAATGCAGACCGATTACATCGATTTATACCAAATGCACCATATTGATCGGAAAACTCCGTGGGATGAAGTTTGGCTAGCCATGGAAGTACTAGTTGCGCAAGGGAAAATTCTCTATGTCGGAAGTAGCAACTTTGGCGGCTGGCACTTGGCGCAGGCGCAAGCCGCGGCTGCACCTCGCCATTTCACAGGGTTGGTTTCAGAGCAATCAATTTACAATTTAGTTGTCCGCGATATCGAACGTGAAGTTATTCCAGCCGCGCAACATTATGGAATAGGCATTTTGCCGTGGTCTCCTCTAAATGGGGGTCTCTTGGGAGGCGTACTGAAGAAAGAGCGCAATGGAAGTAGGAGATTGGAAGGTAGATCTAAAGAGGCGCTGGAAAGTATTCGTCCTCGTATTGAGGATTACGAAAATTTCTGCGAAAAGATCGGGAAAGAACCAGGAGATGTGGCGCTGGCATGGCTGCTGGCACAGCCGGCAGTTACCGCTCCGATAGTTGGACCTAGGACGCAAGAGCAATTTGACGCCGCTCTCCGGGCGCTGGAATTGGAACTTACCCAGGATCATTTAGAGACTTTAGATAAAATTTTCCCTAGATTTAAAGTCTCCCCTGAGGACTATGCCTGGTAGCTGAATAAGCGGTAACGACTCATAGCGGGAGAGGCTAAATCAATGTCGTGGCGGTTGGCTCGAGCGCGAATATTTCGAAACCGCTTCAATTTCGCCACTCGTGCTTTCGCGACTAGCCTGGCTCTAATAGCAATTCTCTCCATACAAGCCATTGCGATATCCAGCGCACATTCGCAAGCAAAATACACCCTAGCAAAGTTGCCAGATGGCGACCAAACGATAACGTTGGCATCGAGTTCAGCAATTTTCTCTGCAGATACCCGTACCAAAATTTCTAACGCTGTCTCACTCGGACTTTCAGGATTGGTAGCGCCCGAGATCAGACGTGAAGTCCTTTTTCATGAACTTTCGGATTTACATGGCACCGGTTTCTATTTTGGCGGACTAGATTCCCTCGCTTCAAAGGCGACGCTCCTATCGGGCAGATTTCCGAAATCGTGCACGCCGATTCGCTGTGAAGTCATTCAAATCTTAAATGGTTCCAATTCTGTTGCGTACCTGGGAAATCTGAAATTGGTGGTTGTGGGTCAAGCGCAATTGATCGACAAATTTGTTTTTTCGGGTACATATGCTCCTGAACCAAATATCTCGCTCTTCCTAACCGATGGCGTTTCTCCCGCGCTAAGTCGTGGGGCAGACTTTAACTTGCAAGGTTCCAATGGTTGGATTGCGGAGATCAACGCCGCTGATATTGGGCACGAAGGCGTTACTAAATATATTAAATCGATTCTGGCATTTGAAAATGGCATCTCCAGCGACTTTTCTCGGCTCTCACTAACCTGGCCGATTGACACCTTATCCGCGGCGGAAACTGAATCAGCAGAGGTGGCGAAGAAGATCGGTTCACTTACCCAGGTGGTAACCGCGCTCTTTCTCATTTTCCTTGTGCTTTTTTCACAGCGACAGAAAAAGCGAGATAAAGAATTTCGCTCTGGATTAGGCCGAATTGGCGCTCCTAAGAAACTTATTTTGCTAGCTACGGCTCTGGAATCGGCGGCGCCACTATTCTCTGGCTACATTTTGGCCTTGGTGATGGCCCCTCTAGTTAAACCTCTTTTGTCCGTTTTTGGTTTTGAGGTCAATTTCGGCCAAATATTAGCCAGTGAAGGCAAACAATTGATTTTGCTTGTCTTAGCCTCTTTCCTAACAATTGCGACCACCTTGCAAGGCGATTTTGAATGGAAATTCGAAAATCGATGGCTGATTTTTTCGACCCTCGCTGCATTCTCTCTACTAGTAATACTGAACGCACAGGTTTTTGGAAATCAAAATCTTGGTGGTTGGCTCGCCCCAATAGCGTTGGCTCTGGCGATAACGCAGTCCTCGTACTACCTATTCGATCGCTTAAGCTCTTTTTGGCGCACTCGAAACCAAAGTAAGTTTCTCATCGCCAGAGAGAATTTAGGCAATTGGAAGACGCTAACGGCTATCTTGGCAGCAGCATTTTTGCTAGCCATCGCATCAATTAGTTACATCTCGGGGGTAGATCAAGAGATCGGCTTGAAAACGAGTGATCAAGTACCTCTAGATTTTCGGCTTGTGACTGGACCGAATCTAACCCGCCCACTTGATGTGGCTGAAATATCTGACTATGAAAAACTGGGATCGAACTCCTTCGCTTATCCGGTGTTAAGAATTGGTTCTTCCGTTCGCGGGTCGAGCCAAGTTGCCGATTCCATTTCCATCCTCGGTCTCCCTGCGCCGGCCCTGTCTCACCTGCAAGAGAAGCCGCTGAGAAGTCTCAGTGCGGCCATCGCTCCCACCTCTCTCCCAGTGGAAGTTGGGATACCGATGGGCAGCGCACAAGTTTTGAGCATTGATACTAAAAATATTCCGGCGGTAATTGACCTTGTAGCTTGGTTTCTAACCCCCCAAGATCAACACCTCAGTTTGACTTCCACAGACCACTCAAATCTGAGAAAGATTCACCTTTTCAATAACTTACCTATAGGCTCAAAGTTAGTTGCCTTAGAGCTTCGCGAAACTTCAGAATATATTTCGCGCCGACTGCACGCGTTGGGTGAGGGAAAATTTGCCGTGCCGTTGATCAGTGGCGTTGGAAGTATCAAAGAGCTGCTACTGGACGGCAAGAAAGTTTCGTTTCCCAAAGAGATTTGGGGCTTCAATAATTTTAAGTATTCATTTGACGGCGCCAGCATGTTGCTTCGGCCACCGACCAAAGTGGAAATACCCCGAGTCATTACAGATCCAACCACTGCCTCACTTGCTGATAAAGGCTTCTTAGCCCTGTCAACTTCTGCCGAAAGTTCTTTCAGAGTGAAGATATCAGCAGTTCAAAAATTTTTTCCTACGGCCGGAGATAGATTTGTGGTGATGGATCTTTCACTACTTCGACAAGAAGTTTCTAAAAACCAAATTGGAGCTTCAGATCCGATCGAAGTGTGGGTGGCCACTTCTGATCCCAAGCTTTTCTCGTCCGCACTGGCAAGCCGCAAATTCAAAGAAGTTAAAACCATGAACCGCAGCGCCGATAAAAATGAACTTCGTGCTGACCCGGTCAATAAAGGGCTAAAAGCCGCTTATCTCTTTGCTCTCTTCTATGCCCTCTGCTTAGCGTTGGCCATGCATTTGAGCGCAATTCCCCTAATATTCAGAGAGCGAATTTCACTTTTAGAGTATATGGAAATGCACGGAACTCCCCCGGATTCCATTATGGCGGCGCTGCGTTCAAACATCCGGGTCGTCGTTGCGGTGGCGGTAGCGGCTGGCTTTTTGGTGGGAATACCTCTAAGCGCTGCCCTAATTTCTAATTCAATTCCATACCTGCACGTGGTAGAAATTGCGCTTTTGGCAATAGCCACAACCGAGGTGATCGCCATCTCTACGACTTTGCGGCGTAAGCCATGAATATCAAAGTTGAAGATCTTTTTTATCTTTACTCCCGCGACGATCAGACTACGGTCGCATTGAGAGGGCTCAACCTTGAAGTAGCTTCTGGAAAGTGTCTGGTAATAAATG
>JANXME010000010.1 GCA_025354785.1 Actinomycetes bacterium
CAAGAGGATGAAATAGATGCCGCCGTTAGCGCGGCACGTGTGGCATATGCATCGGTCTGGTCCAAGATGTCGGGAAAAGAACGTGGAAAATATTTGTATCGAATCGCACGAATAATGCAGGAGCGCGCGCGCGAATTTGCGGTTCTAGAGACTTTGGACAACGGCAAGCCAATTCGAGAATCACGCGATGTTGATATCCCGCTAGCGGCAGCCCATTTCTTTTATCACGCTGGTTGGGCCGACAAACTTAGCTATGCCGGCCTGGGCAATTCGCCCCACCCCCATGGCGTTGCCGGCCAAATTATTCCGTGGAATTTTCCACTCTTGATGCTCGCCTGGAAAGTCGCTCCGGCGCTGGCGGCCGGAAACACGGTCGTACTAAAACCGGCCGAGTCCACCTCATTGACGGCGCTACTTTTTGCTCAGGTTTGTCAGCAAGCCGAGTTACCAGCCGGAGTAGTAAACATTATTACCGGCGATGGTCGAACCGGGGCGCTATTGGTAGATCATCCGGGGATAGACAAGATTGCTTTTACTGGTTCAACGGAAGTTGGAAAGGCGATTGCCCGCGCGATAGCGCCAACAAAGAAGAAGGCGACGCTAGAACTTGGCGGTAAGGCCGCAAATATTGTCTTTGAAGATGCCGCGATGGATGAAGCGGTGGAAGGAATCGTAAATGGGATCTTCTTCAATCAAGGCCACGTTTGCTGCGCGGGATCGCGTCTGCTACTTCAAGAAAATATCGCAGAGGAAGTTTTAGCGGCCCTGAAAGTAAGAATGGCAAAAATCAGAGTGGGAAATCCACTTGATAAAAATACGGATCTAGGAGCGATTAACTCTGCGGAGCAGCTCAACAAAATTCGCGAGCTCTCCTCCGTGGGCGATAACGAGGGAGCCCAACGTTGGAGCGCTCCATGCGAACTCCCAGGCAAGGGCTATTGGTTTCCTCCGACCATTTTTACGGGAGTAACACAAGCTCATCGCATTGCTCGTGAAGAAATATTCGGCCCGGTACTTTCCGTTCTCACTTTTCGCACCCCTCAGGAAGCAATTGATAAAGCCAATAACACGCCGTACGGACTTTCGGCCGGCATCTGGAGCGAGAAAGGTTCGCGAATTCTCTGGGCTGCCCAGAAGTTGGAGGCCGGGGTTATATGGGCAAATACCTTTAATAAATTTGATCCTGCCAGCCCTTTCGGCGGATATAAAGAATCTGGGTGGGGCCGCGAAGGTGGGCGGCACGGATTAACTGCCTACTTAAAGAGCGCATCAGAGGAAGGTGCCAGCAATGAATGATCGCCTAGAGATTAGAAAGACTTACAAACTTTTCATTGGTGGGGCTTTTCCGCGCAGCGAGTCAGGACGCTCTTATGAAGTTCAAGGAGCAGATGGCGCCTTCGTGGCTAACCCCTGTTTGGCCTCCCGCAAAGATCTGCGCGACGCAGTTGTTGCTGCACGCGCAGCGCAAAAGGGATGGGCCGGTGCAACTGCATTCAATCGCGGACAAATTCTTTACCGCATCGCGGAGATGATGGAAGGCAGAGCGGAGCAATTTGCTGCAGAGATTTCCCTCTTGGATGGAGCAAGCGACGCGGCGGCTATGCAAGAGGTTCATGCGGCAATTGATAGATGGGTTTGGTATGCGGGCTGGAGCGATAAGTTGTCGGTAATTGCTGGTTCAACCAACCCGGTCTCCGGTCCTTACTACAACTTTACGATTCCAGAACCTATGGGAGTGGTCGGAGCAATTGCAACGGAGCAGATGGGTTTGCTCGGATTGATCGATGCCATCGCCCCAATAATTGTTTCTGGCAATACCGCAGTTGCACTAGCAAGCACCCGGGCGCCACTGCCAGCCATAACCTTTGCCGAAGTTCTAGCCACTAGCGATCTACCACACGGCGTTTGCAATATTTTGACGGGGAAAAAGTCCGAACTCGCGCCTTGGTTTGCTTCGCATATGGAGATAAACGCTCTAGATATCTCCGGCATAGAAGATCCTTCTGATATTGCCGAGATCAAAATGGCGGGAGCGCAAAACCTGAAGCGAATCTTTTTATTTGGCCGCAGCGCGAGCCCTGAGCGAATTTTGGCTTTTATGGAATCTAAAACTATCTGGCATCCAATCGGAATTTAAGCCAATCAGTAGCGGGCCCCATCAACCAGTGCTGATAGCCACACTCTCATAGCCGCGCAATACGAAAGTGGGGCGACGAACAGGTTCGGAGGCTAACTCCATTTTGGGAAATCTTTCACAGAGCGCTGGCAAGGAAATAGACATCTCAAGCCGTGCCAGCGGCCCACCCAAACAGAAATGAATTCCGGCCCCGAAGCCGATATGTGGATTTGGATCGCGAGTCAGGTCCATCTCTTCAGCTCTTTCAAAGACGCTCTCATCGCGGTTAGCCGATCCAATTAACGCCGCAATCTTCTCCCCTGCTTTAATTTCTACTCCACCAAGTTGGGTATCTTCAGTGGCTGTTCGATCAAACATCTGTAACGGTGCGTCAAAGCGGAGAAATTCCTCGACGGCCGTAATCGCAATTTCTTGCGGTCGAGTAAGTAAGAGATCGGCTTGGTCAGGCCGTTGCAGAGCCGAAACCATGCCATTGCCAAAAGCATTAACGCTGGCCTCATGGCCGGCATTTAGTAGCAGCACGCAAGTCGCAATTAATTCTTGGGCATTGAGTTTCTCGCCATTTTCTTCAACCGCGGCCAAATCGCTGATCAAATCGGAGCCCGGCTTGAGTTTGCGCGCCTCCATGAGTCGCCTTACATATTCAGCAAATTCGTTCGCCGCCTGTTTGGCCTCTTCCTGATGTTGCAAAGGCGGATTAACTTCGTACATCTTTACTATTGATTGAGACCAAGGACGCAATAAATACTCATCTGAACTCGGAAAACCCAAGAGAGCCGCAATTACTTTGACAGGCAGCGGCTCTGCAAAATCGGCGATCAAATCAAAGGGGGAACCGTTTCGCACCTTCTCACTAATCGCGTCCAAAAGTTCGGTGGTAATTCGTTCAATATCAGGCCGCAGCCCTTCAATCTTTTGCCGATTAAAAGCCTTGGCGACGAGGGCTCGTAGTCGGGTGTGCTTGGGTGGCTCGCTATCCAAAATTGAATCGGAGTGGAGCCAATTGAATGTTCCCCATTCAAATTCAGGGGTGCGAGGTTTATATATTCGACCTAAAGATTTATTTCGAAAAACTGCATTGGCGTCCACATGATTGGGGGCCAAATACATTTTGAGCTCGTCATCCCAAAATGGTTTACCGTGCTGGCGCATCTCTTTTAGCAGCGGGTACGGGTTGGCCATAAAGGCCGGATCGGCGAACTTGCTCAATTCTCCGCAGCAATCTTCGCATATCCTGGCTTTATAACTTTCTCAATTATTGCCAGCCGCTCTGGGTAAGGAATAAAAGCGCTCTTCATCGCATTGATTGTAACTCGTTGCAATTCCGCCAAATCCCAATTAAAGGCAGAAACAACTTGCTCCATTTCGTTTGACATCGAGGTCTGGCTCATTAATCGATTATCAGTATTGAGAGTTACACGAAAACGTAACTTGGCCAAAATCCCAATTGGATGCTCGACAATATTTTTTGCCGCTCCGGTTTGCAGATTCGAAGTTGGGCAGAGCTCCAATGGAATCCGACGGTCTCGCACATAGGACGCCAACAGACCCAACTTGGGAACCGAACCACTAAAATCTATATCATCAATGATGCGCACACCGTGCCCCAGCCGTTCGGCACCGCAAAGTTGAATCGCCTCCCAAATCGAAGGCAGGCCGTAGGCCTCTCCCGCATGAATCGTAAAGTGAGCATTTTCATGGCGTAGATACTCAAAGGAACTTTTCTGAACACTTGGTGGAAATCCATCTTCTGGTCCGGCGATATCAAAGCCAACGACGCCTTCATCGCGATACTTCACCACTAATTCTGCGGCTTCTTGCGATCGGCTATTTTGGCGCATACCGCAAAGAATTGTCTTTACCCGAATCGTTAAACCTTCCGCAAGGGCCAGCGCCTCTCCTTGTCGATAACCTTCCAGGGTCGCCTCCACCACCTGAGCCGTGGATAGTCCGTTTTCGGTAAATAACTCCGGCGCTCCGCGAACCTCAGCGTAAACAACTCCATCGCGCGCCAAATCTAAAGCGCACTCCCGCGCAATGCGTTCTATGTTCTCTCGAGTCTGCATGACTGCAATGGTGTGGCTAAAAGTTTCTAAATATCGGACTAAAGAGCCCGAATCACATGACTCACGAAACCAGGTTGCAAGTTCGGCCGCCTCATAGGTGGGAAGTTTGGTGTAGCCAATTTCGCGCGCAATATCGATAATAGTTTGTGGTCGCAGTCCACCATCTAGGTGATCGTGAAGAAGAACCTTCGGTACTTTCTTAATTTGACTAACGCTAGGAACGGTATCTAAGCTCAACTTTTTCCTTACTTTCCCTTAGTCGACAATTCGATCCAGAATCAAAGGTAGACGTTCTACCTTACCGCCCGTCGGGAGATCTCCAATCACAACCGCGTCGGACAAGATTTCGATCGCTCGTCCAAACCGTTCAGGTGTATCAGTATGCAAAGTGAATATCGGCGCTCCCTGCACGATCTTCTCACCGGGCTTGCAGTGAATTTCAATGCCAGCCCCAGCTTGAACAGTTTCACCTTGCCGCGACCGACCCGCACCCAAGCGCCAGGTCGCAATGCCCACCTTCATGGCATCCATCGAGAGCATCGTTCCGCTCTCGGCAGCAACGAATACAGCTTGTTCGTTGGCTCTCGGTAGCGTTGCATCGGGATCACCGCCCTGGGCCTTAATCATTGCCCGCCACACATCCATTGCACTTCCGTCTCGAAGGGCGATCTCAGGATCCTTACCTTTAACTCCTGCCGCATCTAGCATCTCGCGGGCCAAAATTAGAGTTAGCTCCACAATATCTGCAGGGCCCGCGCCAGCTAACACTTCAACTGATTCGCGAACTTCGAGCGCATTGCCTGCGGTCAATCCCAGGGGAACATCCATTGCTGTCACCAGGGCGCGAGTTTTAACACCCGCGCGTTTCCCCAAACCGACCATAGTGTGGGCGAGTTCGCGGGCGCGTTCTGGATCGGGCATGAACGCCCCAATGCCTGTCTTAACATCTAACACGAGAGCGCTGGTACCTTCCGCAATTTTCTTACTCATAATGGATGAAGCAATCAAAGGTATTGCCTCGACGGTAGCCGTCACATCACGAAGCGCGTAAAGTTTTTTATCAGCAGGCGCGAGCCCCGCACCTGCAGCGCAGATTACTGCCCCGCAACTTTGCAAGACCGCCAGCATCTCCTTGTTGCTAAGAGATGCACGCCATCCCGGAATCGACTCCAATTTATCTAAAGTGCCGCCGGTGTGCCCAAGTCCTCTTCCAGATAATTGCGGAACCGCTCCTCCACATGCGGCAACCAAAGGAGCCAGAGGCAGAGTAATTTTATCGCCGACCCCTCCCGTCGAATGTTTATCGACGGTGGGGCGATCCAACATCGACCAATTCATACGTTCGCCGCTATTAATCATGGCGTCGGTCCATCGCGAAATTTCGTGTGAATTCATGCCATTGAGAAGAATCGCCATCAAAAGCGCTGACATCTGCTCATCAGCCACCACGCCACGCGTGTAGGCGTCGATGACCCAATCAATTTGCAGATCGGAGAGAATCTTTTTATCGCGCTTAGAGACTATAACTTCTACCGCGGAAAAAGCCTCTATCTGCGCCATTTATCGATCGTTGCGATCGAGATCATTCGGGCCAAAGGCCCATGGCAACATTTGTGCCATCTTCATTGGTCCGTCAGCGGTCATCAGCAAAAGTTCAGGCCCTCCATGTTCAAACAACAATTGGCGGCATCTCCCACACGGGGCCAGAAAATCACCCTTGCCATCAACACATAAAACAGCAACCAAACGTCCTCCGCCGCTAGCAGAAAGCGCAGAGACCATTCCACACTCGGCACAGAGCCCGAGTCCATAGCTGGCATTTTCAACATTGCAGCCCGCCACAATTCTGCCGTCATCTACTAAACCGGCCACACCAACTGGAAATTTCGAGTAAGGCACGTATGCCTTCTTACTTATCTCAACGGCCGTTCGATGGAGTTGATCCCAATCAGGAGTATTCATGTTCTACCCTTTTTAGCCATTTATACTTGACACCTGCCTCGCCGATTAGGAATGCCGTCTGTAAAGTACTACGGCCCAACGAGGAGATTTAACTCCACATTGGGCCCTAACGCCACTACCTAAGCGCGATTATGGCTTTGTAGGAACCTTGATTTTGCCTGAAATAATTGCTTTTGTTGCTGCATCAATTTGCTTCTTAAACTTGGTGATGTAACCACCAGAATACGAAACGCCAACGCCTCCAATGGAAAGGTCGTAATTGCGACCATAAATGCCAGCGACAGGATCGAGCACGTCATTGACGGAACTTCCCGCAACCGCAGCTGAGATTACGTCATAAACCGCGCGATCCACCCGCTTTAGCATTGAGGTAAGCATGTTCTTCTTCTGCGCATCAGAGGCGGTCAAATACTGATCGGAGTCAACTCCGATAGTCCAAACTTTCTTGCCTCTAGCGGATGCACCAGCGGCCGCTGCAAAGTTGCCTGCCGCGGATCCCCCGGCCGCTGAGTAGATTACGTCGATGCCTGCATCGATCATGCTATTTGCGATGACTTTACCTCTAGCAGGATCATTGAAACCGCTTACGTCAGGTGGCTCAGAAATATACCGAACATCAACTGATACTGTTTTTTTGGTCGCCTTTGCCCCCGCAACAAATCCCGCTTCGAATTCTTGAATTAACGCGACATGCACTCCTCCGATGAATCCAATCTTGCCCGACTTTGAAGCCAGTGCAGCTACTACGCCGACAAGATAGGAACCTTGCGCGCCGGAAAATATAATGGAAGTTACGTTCAGAAGATCTACGGATGCATCATCCACAATTCCAAATTGCACATTTGGATAATCGGTGGCTACCTTCTTAAGCGGTTCGCGATATAGGTAACCAATAGCGATGATGGGGTTATAGCCATTACTTGCTAAAAAACGAAGCTTTGTTTCACGCTCTGAATCACTCCCAAAAGTGACTGTTACTTCCTTTGCAGTGACCCCAAACTTCTTGACTGCTGCATCTAAACCAGCCGCCGCTGAGTCATTGAATGATTTATCACCACGACCGCCGATGTCATAGGCCAATCCGACCTTTACCTTTGAGGCCGCGGTGGCACTGGGCACAACTAATAAGCCTGCCGCAAAAGTCACGGCCGCAACAAATGCGACCAAACGCACAGATATTCTCAACTTATTCCTCACGGAAGACCCATGTTTCTCATGAGACATTTTCCCTGAGCCTAGTAGGCGAACCAGCAGAAGGGAATTTGACGCGATGCGTTTTAGGCTGGCAATTTGTAACAAGTTGGTAAACTCTAAAGCGCGAGTGAAATGTTCCGATTACCTACTCCTACAGTATTAACGCACCAACCCTAATTGAGAATAAGCAGATTCTAAGGTCTTTTCCGCCTCAACTTGGGCTTTGGCCGCCCCAGTGCGGAGAATTTGCAGTAGCGTCGACTCGTCCTTCAAAAGTGAGATCGTTTTCTCTCTCACCGGCCCGAAGAAAGCCAGATAAGCATCTGCCACCGCCGTTTTGAAATCGCCATAGCCCTTGCCTTCAAAATCCTTCTCAATTTGTGAGACTGACAGACCCGTAAGGGCAGCATGAATAGTCAATAAATTGCTAATGCCTGGTTTCTCTTTTTCATCAAAGCAAATCTCTCGCCCATTATCAGTGGTGGCGCTCTTAATTTTTTTAACATTCACATCAGGTGAGTCCATGATTTCTATAACGCCATTTGCCGATTCTGCACTCTTACTCATTTTGGAGGTTGGATCCTGGAGATCAAATATTTTTCCACCAGTTTTCAGAATAAATGCTTCGGGCAAATTAAAGGTCTTCCCATATCGAGAATTAAAGCGGGTCGCCAAATCACGAGTGATTTCAATATGTTGACGTTGATCTTCTCCAACGGGAACCAGATCAGCTTGGTATAGCAAAATATCAGCCGCCTGCAACATGGGATATGTGAACAGGCCGACCACGGTTCGATCGTTGCCACTCTTTGCCGACTTATCTTTAAATTGCGTCATTCGACTGGCTTCTCCAAAACCAGCTAAGCACTCCATAATCCAGCCAAGTTGATTGTGTTGGGCAACTCCGGATTGTAAAAAAAGAGTCGAGCGATCGGGGTCGACGCCCAGCGCGAGAAGTTGGGCAGCAGTACCAAGTATCCGTCGGCGCAGTACATCGGGCTTAGTTTCAACCGTAAGGGTATGCAAATCGGCAATGCAGTAAAAGGTTTCATAGCCATCCTGTAGCGGAATCCACTGTCTCACAGCTCCGAGATAATTACCCAGATGTAAGGATTCGCTCGTGGACTGAATTCCGGAGAGGACTCTTTGTGGGGTCATGCTTCTATTCTTTCATGTTCGTGGAAGGCCGGGAAATCAATAAATTGCCGGCGCGTTTACCCTCCATGGAGAGCACTGTAATTCGCACATTTTCGATCACAATTACATCGTTGGCTATGGGTATGCGCCCTAAAGAATGTGCCACCAAACCGCTGACTGTCTCAAAGGGACCATCCGGAAAATCAATCCCCGTCTCTTCGCGTAAATCTTCCATGGAGATGAGGCCATCAACCTCAAAATCGCCCGTTCGGACTTCATGCTGCACTTCAGATTTCACCGAGTCGTACTCGTCGTGTATTTCACCTATTAGGCATTCCACCAGATCTTCCATCGTGACAATTCCATCCGTGCCGCCATACTCATCTAAAACAATCGCAAGATGTTGTCGCTGATTTCGCATCTCGGTTAAAGCCGGCAAAACGCCTTTGGTACCGGGTAAATACATAATATTTCGCACAATTTCTTGGATTTTGGAACCGCTTCCTGCTCGCGCGGTGTCGAGTAGGTCGCGTACATGAATGAACCCCACAACTTCGTCGGAGGATCCGCGTACCACCGGATATCGCGAGTGCGCCTTTTCGACAGCAATAGCGATGGCTTTGCCTACGGTTAACGAACCATCCAGAAAATCTACTTCAGTGCGCGGCACCATTACTTCGTGAATTTGGCGCTCACTTGCATTAAATACCTCTTCCACAATGTCGCGTTCTTCCGCAGTTAGCGCGGCATGCCCGGAGACTAAATCCAGTAGCTCTTCTTCTGACATTTGTTCGCGAACTTCTTTTGGATCAATCCCGAAGATGCGCATCACAAAATCCGTGGAATGCGAAAGAGCCCAAATAACTGGTCTAAATATTTTTGCGACGGTATCGATGGTGGGCGCTGCCGCGAGCGCAATTTTTTCGGTGCGAAAGAGCGCTAATCGCTTTGGAACCAACTCACCAAAAACCAGCGAGATGTAGGCGATCACCAGGGTTAATCCGACGAGAGAAATTGTGGTGCTCCAACCAGACGTAAAACCACGATCCTCCAACCATGGTTCGACAAACTTGCCGATTCGTTCTGCCCCCAGAGCAGCGGAGAGGAAGCCACAGACCGTTACCCCCACCTGAGCCGCGGCCAGGAAGCGGTTGGGATTTTTAGCCAAGTGAGCCACGCGCGCGCCGCGCCGCCCCCGCGTTGCCATCTGGCGAATCTGGCTATCCCGCAGGGAAATCAACGCAATCTCCGCAGCCACAAAGAGGGCGGCGACCAGGATTAACCCTAAGACCACCCCAATGTCGACCGCCAAGCCGCTCAGCGGCTGGCTCGGCCCTGCGGCAAACAGGCTCAAATCCATGGGTTAAGAGTATCGGTCACGCTGGGTGGGGCCTCCAATCGCTGGCCTGAACTGACCAAAGCCGGTCAAAGGGAGCGTTTCGCCACTTCCAATTGGATGGGTTAATAGCGTAGCCTCCATCCACAGCCCTTAGGAGATCTGCCTAAGAGTTGTCAGCGTCCAACTCAGACGAGTTAACGCTGTGACCTTCATCCAACGGACCGTCGGGCACGTACCTGCCCGGAGAAGGAGTTATGTAATGGCCTCTGTCGTTTTTGACAAAGCAACCCGGATTTATCCGGGTAACCCAACACCTGCAGTAGATAAGTTAGATCTCACAGTCAATGACGGTGAGTTTCTTGTTCTCGTCGGACCATCTGGTTGCGGAAAATCAACCTCGCTTCGCATGCTGGCCGGATTAGAAGAGATCGATAACGGTCGCATCATGATTGGCGATCGCGATGTAACAAATATCGCACCAAAAGATCGCGACATCGCTATGGTCTTCCAGTCATACGCGCTTTACCCACATATGACAGTTGCGGAAAATATGGGCTTCGCATTGAAAATCGCCGGCACCGCAAAGGAAGAACGTGATCGTCGCGTTCTAGAAGCCGCGAAGTTGCTAGATCTTGAGCCATACCTAGAGCGAAAGCCAAAAGCGCTCTCAGGCGGACAACGGCAGCGCGTCGCTATGGGTCGAGCAATTGTGCGCGAGCCACAGGTCTTCCTTATGGACGAGCCACTGTCTAACCTTGATGCGAAGTTGCGCGTTGCAACTCGTACGCAGATTGCTGCATTGCAACGTCGCCTCGGCATCACCACGGTTTATGTAACTCACGACCAAGTTGAAGCTATGACCATGGGCGATCGCGTAGCCGTTCTTAAGGATGGCCTACTACAGCAGGTTGATACACCTCGAAATCTTTATGACACCCCGGTAAACGCATTCGTTGCGGGCTTCATTGGCTCACCTGCAATGAACTTGTTGCTGGCGCCCGTTGTCGGCGGAAAAGCCCAACTCGGCGCATTCTCGGTTGCAGTTCCAGCACATGCGGGAGACACCGTAATTGTGGGAGTACGTCCAGAAGGATTTGCTCCAGCAGCGGATGGCTTCCATGTTCACGTTGAGGTCGTTGAAGAACTCGGCGCTGACGCATTTGTATACGGAAAACCTGCCGATGCTGCAGTTAAGTTCGCAAATGCCACCGACGAAGGCGCGCAAGTAATTGTGCGTTGGGATCCAAAGAGCCCTCCAAAGCCAGGCTCTACCATCTCCGTTACGGCAAATCCTGCGTCAATTCACCTCTTTGATGCAGTATCAGGGTTGCGCTTGAAGTAAATAGTTCCGTCGAAAAGCCCCTGGAAGGTTCAGGGGCTTTTCTTTTTGCCTGTAAGGCGATTTGAAATTTGCGAAGCAATATTTTTGGCCATCGCTTTTAGATTAGCAGGCAGAGACGAAATATCTCCTCCAATGACGGTTGCGCCAACAGTGCGAATGGAATTTTTAGGATTATCAACCAAATAATCTCCAGCAATTTTTGTGCCACCACCTGCGGCAAATCCTGCGCTCCCTGCAACGCCAGAGGCGATTGTGGGACCCATGAATACCGTAGAGGGCAAATAAACAGCGCTGGAAATACTTGCCCCAACGCCGGCAGCAACAACCGAAGTTATGTCTTTCGCCACTCGATTTAGACTCCAATTTTTAGATCCTGCCGCAGTGGCCGGCAGTTGGGAGAATGCGAGAATTCCACAGGTTGCCGATATCAAACCCAATACGGGGATAAATCTTAAAATGACTCTAACTTTTCTTTTCATGGCACTCCCCAAATCGTGGCGAAAGTGCATAATAGAAAAACGCCCACGCTAGATATTCAATGAGGTACTGGTCTGTGCAGAGAAAAAGAGAATTTACGAGTAACCTAATTGGGATGGATGAGCAACCACCAATTCGTCCAACCGTACGAATCCTACTCGTCGATGGAGAAGACCGAGTACTTCTTTTTCGAGGGCAAGACCCCCTCCAGCCGAACACAAAGTTTTGGTTTCCTCCAGGTGGCGGAATCGAAGAGGGAGAAACTCCTGAAGTGGCAGCTAAGCGCGAGGTTTTCGAAGAAACTGGATTAAAGGACTTCGAGCTAGGGCCACATATCTGGAATCGTCGCCACGTCTTTACCTTTTACGGAAAACTACAAGATGTACGTGAAACTTGGTTCTATGCTCAAGTTCACAATTTCGTGGTGGACACTTCCGGTTTCACGGCAGTTGAGAAAGAAGTGGTTAGAGAGCACCGTTGGTGGAGAATAGAAGAATTGGCTCAAACGAAAGATTTTCTTACGCCACGCGCCCTAGCATCGCTACTTCCCAACTTATTGACTTCGGGTCCACCGATTACGCCTATAGATGTCGAAGTTTGATTGGCCCGCCATGAATCCCAACTCCAATTCCGGTTCAGTCAGTAATTGGCTATCGATTCGATCATGAGTTCAGTTGTAGATCGAGTATTGCTGGCGCTAAACGCACATAATCTTGATGCTTTTGTTGCCTGCTATCGCGAAGAGGAGACCAGTAGTGCAATCCCTTTCAGTCAAGAATTTTGCTACTCCGAGTAACTTGAATTTATGCCATAGTTCATTTGCCTTGAGATAAGCAAGGAAATGGTGTCATGCGAGGGCCGGTAACCCTCACACGCAAGCATTCCGCCTTGGAGTCGATGACAAAAGGGGTCTTGGAACAAATTCCGAGACCCTTTTTGCCTTCTAATCACACATATTAGCTTTCAACAAATTCCGACTCGCAAATAATTTTTATCGCGAAAAAAAGCAAACATTCACCTGCGATGTCGGTGTGGTGCAAATGGCAGCATGTCCCCTTTTACCAAATGGCAGGTGCGGGTTCGATCCCCGTCATCGACTCCGCAGCCTCAAATTCTCGAGACTGATCTATTGGTATCGATCAAGAAGTTAGAGGAGTTGAGCAAGAGCCTCGAGGAAACTCGAGGTTCTTTTCATTTGTGTACATAGATTCTTGGGCTACCCCATCATTCGTTAATACACCATTCTGGAAATTCCTGGCAATTGTGTCCGTTCGCACAAAAGAACGATCACCATGGGGAAGAAAATGTGGTTCGCATCCCTACGGGAGCACAAGCATAGGCTCCAACCTTCAACCGATATGACA
>JANXME010000076.1 GCA_025354785.1 Actinomycetes bacterium
CACCTCTAGCAACTTTGGAGTTTCCTGGTCTGCTAGAGACAATGTCCGCAGTTGGACATCGATCGCATCATCTGCTGACGGCGCCAAGCTCGTCGCCACCGTACGAGATGGCCAGATCTACACCTCCAACAATTCAGGAGCCTCTTGGTCTGCAAGAGATGCGATCCGACTCTGGCGCGCTGTGGCCAGTTCTAGCGATGGTTCGCGATTGATTGCCGTAAGTTACTTGGGCATTGCTTACATATCCACAAATTCCGGACAATCTTGGGTGATGGCCCTTGCTATTCCTGAGGGAAGTTCGGCAACCTCGTCCGCCGATGGAACACGATTTGCCGTAGCCGCCGCTGACGGACTTCACACCACTTCTGTCTTGTCAAAAACATCAGGCGCTCAAAAACCAAGCACTCCCAGCTCCCAGGGTAAGTTAGTCGTCAAGAAAATTAGCACCACACAGTATTTGATCACCCTCACTCCCAGCGCTGCGACTAGGCCCTTCCAAATCACTGCAACATTAAAGAACAAAATGACTTATGAATACAGCGGAACTACTACCTCACAGGGAGGGGCGAAAAATACAGCAAACGCAAACCCGAGTGGTTACGCTTTTAAACTCAAAATTGGATAGGTTTGTCTTTGCATGAAATAGCAAGAATGACTAATTTTGCCAAATTACATTGAATTCGCCTGCCGGTGACCCGTTAATAATCCAGCGATAGTGCCGCAAACCCGGAGTTAAGACGGTGAGCGATTTCCAAGGTGCTCTATTGCTGGCGTCGTTGCAACGCCAATCTACTCGAGGTCCCCATGGGGTATTTGATTGGCTACCCTCGCCGAGGTCCGTCCATAGTCCATTTATATTCTCCTCCAGCCTGGCAGAATCGATCCGTGTCCAACAAAAATTCAGCGCCCCGATTGGGGCGGTACCTGTTGGACAAAGTGCATAATCCATTTTGTCTGCTCGAGTGATCGAATTCGTGGTTCCCAGCCAGCAATCGGCCAATAGTCCTTGATCTGCCGTAAACCCGTTCCATACGCGCAACTTAAGAATATCTGCTCCGTAAGCCGTGCTCTCTACATATAGCTTGCGGTCGCGGTCCACGTTAACTCGCTGATTGGGCGGACATGGAGCGCCGTCGGCGGATTGACCGCCAAACATAATGTCGCATGAAACGGGCACATGAACGACCCCCAAATTGTGGAGAAGTTCGTGAACCCAAGTTTGGCTGGCGTGATGCTCGAAGAACGGAGTTCGTTTTCCGCATTCTTCCAAGCCAACGGCAACAATTGCTGATATTCCTGGAGATCCAGCTTCGCCGCAATAACTGGAGGTTATTACTGTTTTAGTATCTACAAAGAATATAAAATCCTTACGATTTTGACTCGGATTATCCAAAAATCCAGACTCTTGGAGCAAGGTACGAAAAGCACCCGAAGTCGTTAGGAAGTATTCAGACGATTTACCAGATCGTAAATATGCAATGTCATACCCGGAGGCAATCGAGTCAATCGGAATTGTCAATCCGAGTTCCTCCTGCAGAAAAGCATTTCCTTCCTTCAAAATGGAAGTAATCACACCATTGGTATCGTAGAAATTATCGATCCCATCAGAGGGAACCACATACACCACTTTTACTTGAAAGCCACTTATCAAATCTGGCAGATCGCCGGAAGTTCTTTCTCCAGAGATTTCAACATCGCGGGTAACTTGCGTCGCGGTTGGGTAAAAGTCAGATCCGGCTTGCGCTGCTTGCACTGTGCATTTGCCTAGCGCCAACGGGGTCAATGTA
>JANXME010000078.1 GCA_025354785.1 Actinomycetes bacterium
CCCAGGACTGTGCCGTCGCTTTCGCGCACGGGTGCCGCAATAGCAACTAACCCTTCTTCCAATTCATCCACAATCGTGGCGAAGCCTTGGCGCCTGACTATTTCTAATTCTTCCAAAAGACGAACTCGCGAAACGATGGACTTTGATGTTCGCTTTTCAAGTCTGCCAGACGGAATTTTTACCACGCCGTAAGCCAGTAAGACTTTCCCCAGGGCCGAACAATGGTATGGAACATTGGCACCGACCCAATTTGTCGCGCCCATCAAGTAGCGCCCATCAATTTGATCAATCAACTCCACAAATCCATTTCCCGCGATAGCCAAGTTGGATGTCTCTCCAGTTTTTTTAGCTAGTGCCTCAAGAACAGGTCGCATACGCGTTACTAGATCGAGTTCGTGATTTCGCTGACGGGCAAAACGATTAATGATGTGTCCGGGAATGTAGGCACCAGATCTATCACGCTTTATTAAACCCTGTCTTTCTAGCGCCCCAAGTAATCGAGAGGTAGTGCTCTTTGGCAAATCATGCCCGCTCGCCAATTGGCTAAGTAAAGGAGGCTTACTAGCTTCTAATATGTGGATCAATAGTGAGCTGGCGCGATCGATTGATTGCACACCAGTTGGAGCGCCCTCTTTTGCCACTGGCCCTCCATTTCCCGCAAGAGTTCCATAATATGGAACGCTAGTTCCATAACCATAGCGTATTCTGCTTGTTATCTTTGGTCAACCCTTTTGGAGGTTCACTTGTTTGAAAATCGGATGCCGCGCTATGAAATTCTGAGCGAAGAATCAATGGCTGTTCTAGACGCGGGATGGCGACGCATTGTTTCCGAAATTGGAATTGAGTTTATGAGTCCGTGGGCCGTGGATGCGCTTCGAGAGGCTGGACAGAGCGTTGAGGGGGATAACGTAAAGTTTGATCCGGATTGGATTCTTAAGCAGATCTCTCAAGCCCCCAGTGAATTTAATCTTCGCGCTCGCAATCCTAAAAATAACGTGCATATTGGCGGCAACTCTATGGTTTTCGGTGGAGTTTACGGACCTCCATTTGTGCGCGAGGGCAAAGTCAGACGCGATGCCACATTTAGCGATTTTCAAAATTTCTGCAAACTTGCCCAGTCCTTTGACGCAATGGATAGCGTGGGCGGGGTTGTCTGCGAGCCGAATGATCTTTCGCTGGATTCGCGCCATTTAGATATGGCCTTTGCCGCGGCGACCCTGACAGATAAATTCTTTATGGGAAATGTAGTAACGGCAGAGAACGCCCGAGATGTTATTCGAGTGGCTGAGATTATCCATGGAGGTCGCGCCGCAATTGAGGAAACGCCGGCCCTAATTTCGCTTATTAACTGTAATTCCCCACTTCGTTGGGATGATCGGATGTTAGATTCATTGCGAGAGTACGCCTTAGCGGGGCAACCCGTAGTTGTAACGCCTTTCTTACTTATGGGTGCAATGAGTCCAGTCACCATCCCTTCGACTTTGGCGCAGCAAATAGCTGAAGCGCTTTCGGGAATCGCATTAGTTCAGTTACTGCGGCCTGGTGTTCCCGTGGTTTTTGGTTCATTTCTATCCAATATTGATATGCAATCTGGGTCACCACAATTTGGTACTCCTGAGTCTGGAATCGGACT
>JANXME010000097.1 GCA_025354785.1 Actinomycetes bacterium
GACATTCTCCTCATTTGAAATTGTTCCTACCTTTTCAACACATAGATCTCTCTGTCCCAACCGCAACCAACGAAGCAGATCCTCCAAATGTCCCATCGGAATTATCGCTATCTCTTCCAGCAGTTGCGCCTCCAATTGATTTGCCGCCGGAACCACCGCTGTGGTGAAACCTTTTTTATAGGCCTCGATCAACGCGGGTAAAACTCCGCGGACTCCCCTAATTGATCCATCTAGCCCCAGTTCGCCAATAAAAATCGTATTGAAAATTCGCTCTTCGGGAATTTTCAATTGCGCCGACAAGAGTGCGATCGCGATCGGAAGATCGAAACCGGAGCCACTCTTGGGAAGCCAGGCCGGCGAAAGTGAAACTGTCACTTTTCGATTGGGCCAATTTTCGGCGCAATTGGCAATGGCGGCGCGGACCCGATCACGAGATTCGGTCAAAGCAGCATCGGGTAAACCTAGAAGTGTGTAGCTTGGCAGCCCATCGGCAATATCGACCTCAACTTGGACAATCTGCCCCTGCAGTCCAAATAGTCCCACTCCCAACGTACGACCTAAGGTCATTAAATTGGCTTCACAATACATTGCTCCGGTAATCGACTTGAGGCGCTCCCTTTGGATCTAGAAGCACTCCGACACAATCAATTTGAAAGTCGTGGCCGAGATTGGCATGGGTTGCCAACCATGCTAGAGCAAGTTTCTGCAATCGGTGGGCTTTATGGCGATCGATAGCCTCCAGCGGATCGCCGAATGCAGTCGAACTTCGAGTTTTCACTTCCACAAATTTGAAAATGCCATCTGGCGTTATGGCGACTAAATCGATCTCTCCCCCTTTAGTTCGCCAATTTCTCTCAACAATTTGTGCCCCATTCCTAATAAGAAATTCTGCAACGACTTGCTCACCGAAATCTCCAAGTTGCCGATTGGTAATCTTTGAGGTGCGAGTTTGCTTGGCATTCATAGAAGAAGCACGATAAGGCGAGGCGCCCCCAAATTAAATGCAAATAGAATTAATTGTGGTTCATAATTGGGTGTTGATAAGCGCGGCAATATTTGAAAAAGAACGGCGATGAATTTCCAATGCGCCCAAATTCTTTACGGCTTGCAAGTGAGCCGCCGTGGAATATCCCTTGTGGCTGGAAAATCCGTATCCAAAGTGCAGCTTATCCAACTGATCCATAATTCGATCACGGGTAACTTTGGCAACTATGGAAGCAGCGCTAATGGAATGGACCACCTGGTCGCCTTTCCATACTCCCAAACTCGGAATCCCTAAACCGGAAATCGGGTATCCATCGGTCAATACATATTCAGGAATTGGCGTGAGCCCATGGACGGCCCTGCGCATCCCATCCAGATTTGCCACATGCACACCGCGTTCATCTATGATCGAGGAGGAAATTTCAATTGTTGAAATCGCGATCGCCTCTTTCAAGATTATGTCAAAGAATCTTTCTCGTGCCTTTTCGGAGAGCGCTTTAGAATCTTGTAATCGAGCCAGGTCAGAAGAGAGTGAAGTTTTCAAGATAACGGCAGCAACCACGAGGGGACCGGCACAAGCGCCACGTCCGGCCTCATCAACTCCGGCTATGGAAGAGATACCGGATTTAGAAAGTATGCTTTCAATAGTTGACATTTAAGCGTTTGAATTTCTGCAACTATTTGAACGCGTTTATATGGCCTATTATTTTCGCGTGCTTGACTGGCCAAATAACCGCAACAACTCGCCCGACCACTTTATTGACCGGCACCATCCCCAGATTGATGTCCTCTTGATGGAATCTAGAGTCCGCGCTTGCTCCGCGATGATCACCCATGACCCAGAGTTTTCCAGCGGGAACGGTAATATCGAAACTTGAATCGCTTGGACTATCGCCCTTATATATATAGGGCTCGGTTAAGGCTTTGCCGTTGACCGTAATCTGCTTCTGGTTATTACAACACACAACATGGTCGCCGCCAACCCCAATTACCCGCTTCACCAGATGTTGCTTGGCAGGATTTGGCACGATCCCTACAGCCACTAGGCCTTCTTTTATTTTTGCCAAGATCGCAGGTTCTTTGCCAGGTGAAGGATCTGCTAACCAGTGATCAGGGTCCCGAAAAACCACGATATCTCCACGGTGAATGGTTCGGGAAAGAAAAGGGACCTTATTTACTGCGACCCGATCATTTATTTCTAGCGTGGTCTGCATGGAGCCTGAAGGAATGAAAAAAAATTGCACTAAGAAACTTTTGATAAATAGAGACACCAGCAGTGCAACAACGACCAGAACTGGAAGCTCGCGAAGGGCTGATCCTTTGCGCCGCATAGATAACGTTACGCTTGCTCGGCGGGCGCTTCGGTTTCGCTGGAAACTTCAACAACCGGGCTGGAAACAACTTGAGCTACTCCGCCCTTGCCAGCGGCTTCAGCCGCTCCACGCTTTTCGCGAATCTTGGCCGCTTTGCCGCGTAGGTCTCGTAGGTAGTAAAGCTTGGCGCGGCGAACATCGCCCTGGCGGACCACTTCCAACTTCTCAATTACTGGAGTATGAACTGGAAAAGTACGCTCTACCCCAACGCCATAGGAAACTTTGCGAATCGTAAAAGTTTCGCGGACTCCATCGCCTTGGCGACGGATGATGATGCCTTGAAATACCTGAATACGGCTCTTGTTGCCTTCAATAACTCGAACATGAACCTTGAGCTCGTCCCCGGCTCGAAAAGTTGGAATATCGGTTCGCAGGGAAGCAGCATCTACCGCATCAAGCACGTTCATGGTAAGTCCTCATTCTCATGTTTCGCATCTTTGCCATGGTTTTCATGGTTTTCATTGAATTTCAACCAACGCCCTGCCTTTAGGCTGGCGTAAGGCGCTTATCTTGCCACATTAGGGGCGGATGCGCTAAATCGCGGCTATTTAACCGCTTCTACCAATTGGTGATGTAGCCCGCGCCCGGCACAGACCACGACCCCTGCCCGGCTAACCGTAAAGATGGCCCCTGCCTCACGCGCTATCAGACTGGCAGCGGCCATATCCCACTCCATTAGCCCTTGTTCGAAGTAACCATCAAATCGCCCCATCGCCACATTACAAATATCCACCGCGGCCGAGCCCATACGACGCAAATCCCTAATTCGAGGTAGAAGCGCAGCGATTACGCGTCCCTGCTCAGCGCGTTTTTTTACGTCGTAGGCGAATCCGGTACCTATTAGCGCAAGTTCCAGCGGTATCGGATCGTTGCAATAAATTCTCGCGCCGTTGAAACTAGCCCCGCCACCCACTAAACCAGTCCATGTTGAATCCAGGGTCGGCGCGTGCACAATTCCTGCCACCACTTCTTCTTCCCGAACCTGCGGCCAGAACCCGGGTAAGACTTTTGCAGCAATGCTAATGCTCCACCCGGGAATCCCGTAAAGGTAATTAACGGTGCCATCTACGGGATCAATGACCCAAGTAACGCCTGAAGTTGAAACTCGCGAAGCACCTTCTTCGCCAATGATTCCGTCATCTGGTCGCGCGGCAAGAAGAGATTCAACAATAAATTTCTCACTCGCTTTATCCATCTGAGTTGCGATATCAATCGCCACTGATTTTGATGACACTTCAAATGTGGCTGGTCTTTCTAGCAAAGTAAGCCCGGCTTGCAAAGCGACGGAAGTGGCTAAATCTAGAAGGTCTTGTGGCTGGGGTTGCAACATCTGCACACTCTACAGCCGATTATGCTCAAGCCTATGTTCGCAAGTTACGCCAACCTATTTCGTACCCCAGGGGGCTTGCGATTCTCGGCAGCAGGCTTGGTGGCGC
>JANXME010000100.1 GCA_025354785.1 Actinomycetes bacterium
ATCAGAGAACAAAACCGTAAATGAGTTCGTCGGATACTTGTGTGTAAGAGATCCGGAGCTGAGAAAACGATAAGCACACTACGCCCGTAGAAGCCCTGTTTTAGTACCGAAGGACCCGGGTTCGATTCCCGGCACCTCCACAAATTATTAGGCCACCGCTGAGCCAGCCACCGCTGAGCCTGCCACCGCTGAGCCAGCCACCGCTGAGCCAGCCACTTCAATTTGGAAAAGAGTGGGCATTTTTGTACCTCTGAGGGCTGCGCCAAAGCGCATAATTTCTAAAGTCTTAACGCCTCTCCAACTTGCCCGACGCGGCACTTTTATATGCGACTTCGAGCGCTTCCACGGTGCGAGCACCTAACTCGCCAGGTGACTCGTTCGTAAAGGCTTCACCACGCCCAGCCGACAAGATGGCATCAATGGGTCCAGCGCAGTGATAAACACCGGCATCATCGTTTAGTTCAAGCTTGGTTTCTTTTCCCTCGCTAAAGTGCCAGACCGCTGCCCTTTCTAGATCCACCAAGATCTGCCCCTTATCGCCTATTGCGCGGACCTCCACGGCATGGATGCCCTTGTGCGCGCCAAGGTGGGCTGAGCCACCAGATAAAACACCAATTGCTCCTCCATCGAAGCGATAACTAATCGCATCGTGGAGCTCGACCGGCGCGTTCATGGGGGCCGACATGAGTGCAAATCCAGAGTCCACTCGAGCCCCCGTTAGCCAAAGTGAAAGTCCGAGAGCGTGCGTTAACTGGGCTTGACCATAGCCACCACCTGATAATCCAGGGTTAGTCCACGTGCCTGGCTCGGGAAGTGCATCAGGGGATGCATCGGGATATGAACCCGTATTAGAAAGTAACTCACGCGTTTGGGAAGACATGTGGACCGTCATATGTTCTAGATTTCCAATCCCGATTTCATCCATCAGACGCTTTGCCTCAGTGACCATATGAAAATAGTTCCAACCAAACGAGATCACCAAATGTTTACGCTCGCGATTTGCCGTTTCGACTAGATCCCAAGCATCAACGGAGGTAATGGTCACGGGCTTTTCGCACATGACGTGCGCGCCGGCTTCCAGTGCTGCCTTTGAATGCTCGTGGTGAAGTCCGCTTGGACTCCCAACTATGCAGACATCCACTCCTTCGTTGAGAACATCTCTGTAATCCTGCGAAGCCATCTTGAACCCATACTCGCGCTTGATCTTTTCGAGGAGATCTTTTCCCTTTCTCGCAACACCAACGAATTCGACATCGCCATGCTTTGCAAGATTGGGCAGATGCGAAGCCATTGCCCAACTGCCAGCCCCTATTACTCCAACTCGTATCTTTGCCATTTCATGAAAGTATGCATGTCGTCGACGTTTGTCAAGGAAACCGAAAGATCTACCAGCGACTCCCTGGCATCAGTTGGACTCTACTTGATCTGGCAGCGAAAGTTAGTTAGGTCTGCTTGAACTGGCAGCGAAAGTTAGTTAGGTCTGCTTGAACTGGCAGCGAAA
>JANXME010000110.1 GCA_025354785.1 Actinomycetes bacterium
GACATTCGCGATATTTTGGTTGAGTACGTCAGGCAGGACCCTAGCTAATGCCAAAAGATATTTTCCAAACTATTCCAACCGACATTATGCCCGGAGGTGAAGGATCGCAATTCAACCCTGCGAATGCGGCGGTTCCAGGGAATAAGTCGCTCGGAAGTTCATCTATCGCGGCAATGACACCTCTGTATAACGCGATTACCGGTTCGGTGGTCTACCTGAACTCAAGTGGTGTGTACGCACAGGATAGCGGCATAAACTACAGTGAAACTCTTAAGTTGCTCACTGTGGGCGGGTTGAGTCTACTTGGCTCAAGTGGTCTTTCTGGAACCGCGGTATTGGTTGCGGGTGTGAAGGTAGTTTCGGCTCCTAAAGTGACGGCGAAGTCGATTATCATTCTGACACCGCAGAACCTGGGCGCAGTTCTTGTGCCTACGATGGTTGGAGTGACTGCAAGAACTGCTGGCACTAGCTTCACAATAACCAGCGCGAATGCGATCGATACGAGTAAAATAGGTTGGGTGATTATTGAACCGGGGTAGTCGATGCCTGTTCTAAACAAAACTTGGAGTTTTTTAAGTGACGCGCAAGGCCTTGTCGATAGCGGGGCCGCTGCAAACATAACGTTTTCGTGGAATGGTGCGGATGGCAACCCGCTCGGAAGCGTTCAGTTTAACGAAAATGGAAATATTGCGGTCGCACAAACCTGTCAGGCATTCCGGCCCGCAACCGGCGAAACTTGGGTGACGTGGGGAGTACCACCAGGCGCGACAGTTACAAACGTTCAGATTACCGGGTGTTTTAGCAAAGCAACCATGCAGGCATTCACGCAAAGTCCATTCTTTAGAGCGAGAATAATTGATAGTGCCGGCGTAACAATTGTCAGTGCGGATATGATTAACTTCGGACCTGCAACAGCGACAGACGTAAGTTGGATACAGAACGGGTCTGAAACACAGGTCTCGATAATCGTAGGAAAGCAAGCGTCATCGACTGACGTGAGGTTACTGCTTGAATTCACAATGTCCACAGCCGGCGGGCATTCAACAACTGATGTGCTAGGCATCGACGAGTTTACTTTGGCTATAACGTACACCGGGGGCGTTGAGTTAGAAGAATTGTACGTTGATGGACGTTACGGCCGCAGTCCATTTATTCAAGCGCGAAATTGTGTGTCAATATGATTAGAGAAGCGACAGTCGACGACATACCGAGACTTATGGAACTTGGCTTGGAGATGTTTCATGAAAGCCGATATGGTGAACTGTACAGTTTTGATACTACGGCAGTGCGAGCGGTGTTTCTTCATTACATAACCGATAAAGATTGTCTTGCGCTTATTTCAGATAATGGCCTTGTCTTGGCCCAAATGCAGAAGCAGTGGTTTTGCAAGGGTTTAATGACTGAAGATCGTCTCATTTATGTTAGCAAGAACCATCGAAAAGGTCTCGAAGGTGTCAGACTAATTAAGGCATACATGAAGTGGGCAAAGTCTTTGGGAGTTCATGAGATATTCATTGGCAACGCTACCGGTATAAACTTTGAACGAGTGGGCAAACTCTACGAAAAGCTAGGGTTCGAGCAGATCGGCGGGTACTACGTGATGGAGAATGACATATGGGATGCTTAGGCAACATGTTCGGTGGAATTCCGATAATCGGTTCAATTGCCAAAGGCGCAGATGAAGTATTTGGCAGGCCTGGCGATCTTATCAATGACCCCGGTAAGTTCTTGGGTGATGCCGCTATGGGGGCAGCTCCATTCTTCGCAGGGCCACTAGCTGGCATGCTTGGCACAGCTGGCGCAATTCCTGGATTGGCGGCTAGCGCAATGAGCATGGGCGGTTCGATGCTTGCAGGTCAAGGTCGAACCGGCGGGGCTGGTATGGGCGGCGGTGCTAATCCCTATGGAGGTTCTGGTCGCGGTGGCGGGATGGGCGCATTTGGAGGAAATAATCCTTACACAGGTTTCGACGGTGGCGGGAGTATGTTTCCCAATGGCGGCGGTGGCGGGAGTATGTTTCCCAATGGCGGCGGCATGACGGGCAGTGATATGAGCGGTTTCAACGGCGGGTCTAGTCCTTGGTCTGGACTTGGGACACTAGGCGCAATGGCACTTGGTGGTAACGGAGTAACTTCACCTTTTGGGTTTAAGATGACTGGCGGCGGTCCTTATGCCGATGGCGGTTTCGGTAATAACGTTCGCGACAGTGCGAATGGACTTTACAACGCTGGCAACCAATTGACTAGCGGTGGCATGGGTATGTTCCCTAATATGCAACGCCAAGCACAAATGGTCGGATTGCCCGATCCTAGTGACCCGAATGCCAAGATGACGAATAACCCGTGGCAACCAATGGGATTTCAGCAGGAAGCATTGAATAGGCAGAATGACGCGGTGAACACTGGCACGAGTTCCATGAAATCTCAAGTCATGCAAAAACTTAATGACGCCGGAATTACCGACCCTGAGCATATCGCCGCAGCAATGTCGCACATTGACCAAAATGGACAGAACCAAATGAGCCAGAACCTTGGCGACGCACAGAATAATGCGTTTGGTAATCGAATGAATGTACTAAATGGCTTTAACGGCAACTACAACACGATGTTAGGTCATGGAATGTCTGGACTTCAAGGTGCAGGCGGATTGTATGGCAATGCAGGTAATAACGCATTCAATATGACCAGGTACAACAACTCGAATATGATTGGCACGATGGGAATGCTCGGCAGTGGCAGGCTCCAACAAATGGCTGGCAATATCTTTGGCGGCGGTGGTGGTGGTGGTTTGGGAGGCCTTTTTGGAGGTCTTTTTGGCGGACGTCCAGGTGGTGGCGGCGGCGGTGGTGGCGGTTATCAAGGTGTCGGAACGGGCGAACCGGGAATGTTCGGCAATCCTCCAGGTGGTGGCAATCCTCCAGGCTGGGGAGATTCGCTAAGCGGCTTGCCTGCAGGAACTCCAGGCATGGGTTTTGGAGATTCTCTAAACTGGAATGACATGAACGGCGTAGGAGGATTCTAATGAGTGAATCAGCATGGGGCGCACTTAACGACACATATTGGCCTGCGCAAAATGACGACCGTCAACGCGCAATTGCTATTGCGAATATGGCAATGCAACAGCAGAACCACCAAGACAATATGGACTACAAGAATGCACAACTTACGCAACTTACAAACTATAACAATGATCGAACAGCCGCACTAAAACTTGAGGCGGATAATCGGCTGAAAGCATCTCTGGAACGCACTCAGGCTATGAAGTCTGATATGTTCACCAAGACACTTCCGCAGATTATCGCGCAAGGATTGCCTGTGGATAGCGCACTGGCATACATGCAAGGCTTAGCTAAAATACAGGGAGTTCCTTGGGGTGACGATGAATCAAACTTTGTCAAGATTTCACTTGCGCCTAAGTCGCAACCTCAATCTAGTAGTCCGCCGCCATTCCAGCAGATCGGTGCGCCACAGCCACAAGACACAGTAATGGATCGTATGAATGCAAGTCCTGATGGGAATATGATCGACCAGAGTACTCCCACTCAATTCGCGGCGCCATTGCCACAGACACAGGGTTATCAAGGGCTTGGAACTGGTGAGCCGGGAATGTTTGGAAATCC